>JASLML010000017.1 GCA_030746535.1 Fidelibacterota bacterium | reverse complement strand
AAAAATGCTGCCGGATGCAATATCCAGAAATGTGGTGGCGGAAATCCGCGGATCGGAAAAGCCGGAGGAAGTTGTTGTCATCGGCGGACACATAGATTCCTGGGATGTAGGCCAGGGCGCGATGGATGACGCCGGCGGATGCGTGGTGGCATGGGATGCCTTGAATGTGATCAATAATTTAGGATTGAAACCGAAACGCACGATCCGATGTGTGATGTGGACCAACGAAGAAAACGGACTTGGCGGAGCAAAAGCCTATCGCGATGCCCACATGAATGAACTCGACAACCACGTGCTTGCCGTAGAATCGGATGCCGGCGTGTTTGCGCCAAAGGGATTCGGATTTTCCGGTTCGCCGGAAGCGCTTAAAATTATCCGTGAAATCGGAAAACTGCTTGAACCGATCGGCGCCGGAAAGATAAGGGACGGAGGCGGCGGGGCTGATATAGGTCCGATGAAACCGTACGGAGTTCCGCTTGCCGGGCTCAATGTGGACGGATCAAGATATTTCTGGTATCATCACACGCATGCGGACATGATGGATAAGCTCGATCCGGATGAAGTGAACCGCTGCAAAGCGGCCATGACTGTACTGGCGTATGTGGTTGCGGATATGCCGCAGAAACTTCCGAGAGTGATTC
The DNA here is from genome assembly GCA_030746535.1 of Fidelibacterota bacterium. Lineage (GTDB taxonomy): Bacteria > Fidelibacterota > Marinisomatia > Marinisomatales > TCS55 > JAAZYX01. The sequence goes on along the minus strand of JASLML010000017.1, from coordinate 32,064 downwards.
CGGAATGAAAAATCTGAAAGGGAAGATTGCCCTTGTTACCGGAAACTCCCGGGGAATTGGCCCGCTTATTTCAAAAGAACTTTCTAAAGAAGGCGCCATTGTTGTAGGAGTCGCAAGATCAACGGAAGGGCTTAGACAAACTGAAGATATGATCAGAGCAAAAGGAGGGGATTGCCATTCCATTCCGTGGGATTTATCGGATACCGGCTCACTTAGTGAACTTATTTCTAAAGTAACGGTTGAAGTCGGCCCAATTGATATTTTGATCAATAATGCGGGTATAGAGAAATACAATGAATTTGAGCATTACACTAAAGAAGATATTGATGCAATCATTGATCTGAATCTGAAATCACCGATGGAGTTGGTTCGCCTGACTCTTGGTTCGATGAAGGAGAGAGGCGGTCACATTGTAAACATTGCGTCGCTGGCCGGGAAAAAAGGTGTTCCATTTAACAATATATACTCCGCCAGCAAAGCAGGCGTCATCATGTGGACAGATGGACTGCGGAAGGATCTAAAAGGAACCAAAGTGCGTATTTCCGTTATTTGCCCCGGATTTGTTTCCGAAGCAGGCATGTACCATGATGCGGGCGTAAAGGCTCCGTTTCTGCTGGGTTCTTCCAAGGCATCCAAAGTTGCCGCAGCTGTGGTAAAGGCGATCAAGAAAAACAAAGCTCAGGTGATCGTTAATCAGGGGCCGATGAAGCCGCTGCTCGCTATCGATCAATTATCACCCACATTCGGCGACTGGGTATTAACATTATTCGGAGTGCCGAAAGTAAGTAAAAAGCGCCTGAAAGATTAGCGCGCCAATAACTTAGGGATATTTCTCTTGGGGAAGATCTGTTTCCACTGATCCCTTAGGGTGCCTTTAATTTTCCTTTTTAGCGAAAAGACGAACATACTTCGTGGAAATTGATCCTCGCGCTGGAGTGGACGGATGTAACTGGTACGCTTATCCACAATCAAATCGTAGGTCATCCAGCCCATCGTAATAGCGGGGAACAGGAATGTGATAGACTGGTACTGTTTTCCGTTCGAGCTCTGAACAAATTTAGGCAGGTAGTTGGAGGCATTGGAAAAGCTGTTTTTTAGCTGGAAATACATCGAAATCATAAATCCGTAGCCGGCGGTTCTAGCTCCTTTGCGCACCGAATGTTCGATTGCTGTTTTATCAACACGGACGGCATGTATATCTAATATCGGAACGGTGGAGAAACCTCCGTTGGAAAGGTACAGCAATGCCAGCGGATTTTTAAGGTTGCTGTTGAAGGTGATTTGGTCATACACCAAAGTATCGTTTTGCACCGTAATAAGGTAACCGCCACGTTCTTCGGCAAAAGCAAGCCGATCAAAAAAAGAAGGGCTGAAATAGAATGATTTGTTTAGGTCCTCGTAAATAAAATAGACCTCGTCCATGCTAAGCGTAACCTGCCGCTGCTCATCAATATCAAAATAGTGAACCGCATTGTAATCCATTGAATCGATAAGGCCAATTCTGGATTGGCCGTCGTTGAACATGATAACGTGCTGGACATTAGCCGCATTTGCAGCTGAGAAAGAAAATATCACAGTTAGCAATAGTGTTAAATTGTGCTTCATTCTACCCTTAATTATGAACAATTCAACCATTAAATTCAATGCCTAATGCGTGGTAAGGAAAAACTATTTATTGCATCATTTTTAGCAGCATTCGCTACTGCCCAGCCCAAAATCAGCGGCCATCTGGAGTTTGGAATATATTCTCCAGAATTGACCGGATTTGAAAGCAGTAGTCTATTTCCGTCGCCGAATTCAGTAACCGAGAATATTTTGCTTGGTTACGGATTCCTCTATCAGTTTTATCCGAACGCCCGCCTCGGCTATGCTTCCCATGTTTCACTGGAACTCGGCAACATCAACACATCTCCGTTCACACGGACACTCACATACCGCGAATTTGTGATTGAAACATTTTACCGTCCGTGGAAAAGGGTGGAGTTCAATTTTTCTCTGGGCCCGATGTACAATTCAGGTAAGATTACGATGACCACCGAAGCGACCGATGCAGAATGGGATGCCCTGCTGAGCGATTTCGGCAACTCAGGCGCCACTGTTTCACGCTCAGATGAAATGACAACATCGTGGTTTGGATTCTCAAGTTCTGTGGGTGTGCGTTACCACCTGATGACGTGGATGAGTGTGGAGGCAAAAATCGGATTTATGGAAAACTGGTACGATGAAACGGGATGGGAATTTCAGGGAGAAACGGTAACAGGACCCGTTCTGAACCTTGAGGATATACCGGTAATCACAACCCGGGTCATTTTTGGATGGTGAAGGCAATTATGACATCCCTAGCGATCGGAACCTCGGTGCTGTGTGCGCAGGATACAGACCAAAAAAAGCATCCCTGCAAGGCGCCGCTGATTGAAAAGGTTAAGCAGCATGGAATGCGATCAATGAACATTTGGGAGGTTCCCCTGTTTTACTGGCAGAGATATCAATGCCGAAAGGCCATCAGCAATTCAAAATATTTAAGCAAGATTAGTGATGAACAGCACGAGGCCGATTACGAAGCATCTAACTCGCTGCAGGGTTTTACATCCTGTATCGCTTACTGCGCCATTGCCTCTGTGTTTGTTTTTCTAGTTTCATCAACATTTTAATTTAAGCTAAAGGACAGACCATGAATAAAAATGTACTATTTATAGGAATTATCGCGATCGGTGTTATCCTGTTTGTATACAATCAGGAAAATCCACAGGTTCGTAAACCAATCTCCAATCCGCTGCTCACCGAATTCAACGGTGTGCACGATTTTGCAGCCATTAAGCCGGGGCACATTAAGCGTGCAACCAGATATGTGCTTGAATCAGCCGATAGGATGCTAGATGATATTCTCCAAAACCCGGATCAATCTCGAACATTTGAAAATACGCTGGTGGCGATAGATGATCTTTATGCTAAGATAGAGTCTGTGTGGAGTCCCGGCTATCTGATGGGATATACGCATACAGAAAAAGTGATAAGGGATGAAGGATTGGAATCTAGCAGAACCATTCAGAAATATCTTACTGATTTGTCTCTGAACGAGGATCTGTATAATGCGGTTGTTGCTTTTTCAAGGACTTCCGAAGCGATCGGACTTTCTGGATATAAAAAGAAATATTTGGAAGATACAATGCTGGATTACAAGCGCAGTGGTTTCGAACTGCCAAAAGAGGAACGGGATAAAGTAAAAACCATTTTTAATGAACTTTCAGACCTTGGAATAGCATTCAGCAAGAATATTTCTGATTTTCAGGATACATTGTATGTGACCGAGGCAGAAGTAGAAGGGCTTCCGGAATCCTATAAGCAAGAACGTCTGCAGGCGGACGGCCGCTATGCCATCGATATGCCGTACCCTTCGTATGTGCCGTTCATGGAATTTTCCGAATCGGACGGAGCACGGGAACAGCTGCAGTTCAAATACAAGAACCGTGCAAAAGAGTCGAATCTTTCGGTGCTCGATGATATCATTTCTAAGCGCAGAGAACTGGTAGAAGTGCTTGGCTACAGCAGCTATGCAGAATACCGCACCGAAGACCGTATGGCAAAAAATCCTGAAAATGTATGGAATTTTGAAAATGACCTCAAACAGCAGGTGCGGCCCAAGGGGCAGCTGGATGTGAATGAAATGCTGAAAATCAAATCAAAAAGAACGGGCACCGAGGCAACAGTAATAGAGCCATGGGAAGCGGGATTTTATTTCAACAAGGTTTTAAAAGAGAATTATGACCTCGACCCGGAAGAAGTGCGCCAGTATTTTGAATTTCATAATGTTACACAGGGACTCTTTACCATTTATCAGCAACTGTTCGGAGTATGGTTCAAGGAAGTTGAAAATCCATCTGTTTGGCACGAAGATGTGCTGATGTACGAAGTTTACGACCGCGATAGCCGAAATTTGATCGGCAGATTCTATCTGGACATGTTTCCGCGCCCAAACAAATACGGGCATGCAGCTGCTTTCTCAGTTACGATGGGCAAAATGACAGACAACGGTTATCAGAAACCGGCTACGGCCTTGGTCTGCAATTTCCCTAAGCCGAGCGAATTCCAGCCGTCTCTGTTGACGCACGACAATGTGGAAACTTACTTCCATGAATTCGGTCATCTTGTGCATGGTGTTCTGACAGAGGCAAGTCTGATGAGCCATGCTGGCACATCGGTACCGAGAGATTTTGTCGAAGCGCCGTCGCAGATGCTGGAAAACTGGGTGTGGCAGAAGGAATCGCTTTCGCTTTTTGCGAAACATTACGAAACCGGCGACGTGATTCCTGATGAATTGCTGAATAAAATGATCGCTGCCAAAAATGTGAATTCAGGAACGCGGACGCTTCAGCAGATCTTTTACGGTGTGCTGGATTTTACGCTGCACGACGGATTTGATCCGGCCGGCGAAACGTCCACCACTGACATCGTGAATAAATTGCAGAATGAGATCACGTTTTACCCGATGCAGAAAGGGACACACATGCAGGCGGCATTCGGACATTTGAACGGATACGGCGCGGCGTATTATGGTTACATGTGGTCCAAGGTATTTGCGCAGGATATGTTTTCGGTGTTTGAAGAAAATGGCATCATGGATGCCGAAACCGGCCGCCGCTACCGGGATGTTATTTTAGGAAAAGGCGGAACGAAAGATCCGCTCGACCTCGTTCGGGAATTCCTCGGAAGAGAACCAAACAGCGAAGCATTTACGCGGAGCCTCGGCCTGTGAACAAGATGATCATTCTTTTTGCTCTTTCATTATCCTTTATGTTTGCGGGAGAAGGCCCTAAAGGCAAAGATATCGAAAAGCTGAAACAGGCGAACGACAAGGTATGGCTGACGCTGCTAAAAAATCCGGATGCGTATCTGGTTGACTGGAAAAGTGTCGATCTGAAGGTGCTTGCGGAAAAGGTGGACGACTTGAATGAAGAGATTAAGGATTCTAATCAGGATCCGTGGAAACTGGATGCATCTGCCGTGCAGGTCATCAATCAAATGCGTTTAATCAATAGTAGGAATTACCGTGTACAGCTTGAAAAACCCCAGCCTGTACGTTACCGAAAGAATTATTTTTCTTCGATAGATTGAGGATCGATGTCGAGTTCATTAAAGATCATTTCTGACACCTTTGAAGCGATTTCATCCTGCGTCATACCTCCCGATTGTAAATCCTGCCAGGATTTTATAAGAATGTTAAGATCATCCTGATTGGCGAAAATGTCATCGAGTACGGCAGCGGGTACATTGAAGTCGCGGAGGCGTTCGTAAACCGAAAGTTTTAGGATATCCATGGTTCAAGCTACGGAAAAGCTGCCGTCCTGAAAAGAGGGAAAAATGGAAAAACACATTAAAATACTGTATGTTTTGGTGATTGTGGGATTTTTGTCCCTGATGGCCCAGCTTTGGTTACAGGCGGAGACCCTGAATCAGCTGAAGATAAAGATCGAATCGATCAGCGAGCTGTTATTTCGGCTTGTCTGATTGTTCAGCAGAAAAAGACAGATTAAATTCCACGCGATTTGAGATAGATATTTTTTGATATCATTGGCGTCGTACCCAAGTGGTCTAAGGGAGCAGTTTGCAAAACTGTCATTCGCCGGTTCGAATCCGGCCGACGCCTCTCATCACTTTTTTTGTCATTGCGATTCCCGATATGCTTGTCGGGAAGAAGCAATCCCATTTTTCCACGGATGAGATTGCCGCGCCACGGCTTAACGCTGCGGCTTGCAATGACGGATTGATATGCCCGGGTGGTGGAATTGGTAGACACTACAGACTTAAAATCTGTTGACCGAATAGGTCGTGCCGGTTCAAGTCCGGCCCCGGGTACTCGACGACAAACCCCCGTTGATTAGGGGGTTTTTTCATTCTATTCTGATTGGCAAAAAATGCATATGGCTCAAATTATTTATATTACAGTATTCTTGGTAAGAATAGGACGAGGCTTTCCGAATAAGTCAATATCAACAATACTACCAGCAATGCTAAAAGCAATGGTAATACTTCGCGAACAAACTCGATCATGTTCACTTTTAATATTGAACATACAGTAAACATCATAGATCCGAATGGCGGTGTAATGCCGCCAATCATGATATTAATTATTACGATAATGCCAAAGTGAACAGGGTCCACTCCAACATTAATTATAGCTGGTAATAATATAGGCGTTAATATAATCATGGCTGCTCCACCCTCTATAAACATACCAACCAATAAGAGTAACATATTAATCAATAAAAGTAGTAATAGTTTATTTTGGGTTAGTGCTATTAAAGCAGAAGCAACATTTTGTGGAATTTGTTCGAGGGTCATGTAATAACCGAACACCATTGCACCAATGATGATAAACATTACGCTACTTGTACCCTGAACTGTCTCCTTTAATATTTGCTGAATATGCTTAATCTCAAGTTCATGATAGATAAAGAAGCCTATCATGGCACACAACATTACTGCAATCGCTCCAGCTTCTGTAGGGGTAAACAAACCAAATCGCATTCCCAAAATAATTCCGAAGGGAATCAACAAAGCAGGTATGGCTTTTGCAAAATTCAGGAAGATTTCTTGCGCAGATGCAGGCTCTGGACGTGATGGTTTATAGCCACGGCTTCTGGATATGATTGCAATAGTTAGCATCAGCGAAGTAGCCATCATTAATGCAGGGATATATCCTGCGATAAACATCTGATGGACAGATACATTAGCTAACAATGCATAAATGATTAAGTTGATCCCAGGCGGAATAACCGGGCTAATTATTGAGGAAGCTGCAGTCACGGATGCTGTGAAAGGTAAATCATAGCCGCGTTTTGTCATTTCAGGGGCAAGTATCTTTGACTGCATTGCTGCATCTGCATTGGCAGAGCCTGAAATACCGCCCATCAGGGTACTGAGGGCCACATTTACATGTGCAAGGCCACCGGTTTTATGGCCTATCAGCAAGTCTGCAAACCTTAATAAACTTCTGCTTATACCTGAATAATTCATTACAGATCCAACCATTATAAAAAATGGGATGGCCAATAAAGGGAATGATTCCGCAGAAGATATAAACCGTTGCATCACTAAGCTCACAGGGATCGAGCTATTCAAAAAAAGAAAATAGAACATTGCAGATGAAATCAAAGAAAATCCAATAGGCACATTCAGCAAAAAAAGAGCAAACAGAATAATTATTGGTAGGTAGCTATCCATAACTGTTACCTATTAGGTGTCAATAGATGGTTTATAACGTAGTTGATCAACATCTTCTTTAATGAATCTGAGTGTATGTAATGCCATGAGTGTAAAAGAAAGAAACAACACACCATTAATGGTGAAATATGACATCCCAATAACCGGAGTTACTTTGTTTGACAGCATCATGTAGTCATAACTGAGATAAGACATTAACAGGTTGAGTGCGAGCAGGAAGCAAGAGATAAGAATGCGAGAGGGTGTTCTTGCTTTTAATGGAAATAACTGGATGACAACATCGACACCCATGTGCAGCTTATGTTTATAACAAGAACTTATACCAAAATATACTGACCAAATAAAGCAGATGACTGAAAGCTCTTCCGTCCATGGAAGTACGAATCCGAAACCATAACGTAATATCACGTTTATGGTTACCATCAAGACTGTGACAGATATGGCTATGGACGCCATTATTTCTTCGAAATTATCAAAAATATATCTCATACGGTTTCAATGAAGTCGCTAATAATAATTATGATGGCATTGTGTGCACCGATATTCATTTCTACCAAAAGCAACCATTGCTCCAAATTATACTTTTCTAAATAATTATAATATTATGTGATTTTAGTGTCTAAGATTACTTGTTATACGATGGTATGCAGGCACTTTATTGTGCTGTTCGGATATTATCTAATTCTTTGGTGATCGTCGAATGAATATTTTTACTCCAAGATGGAAACTGGTTATAGACTTTAGCAGTTAGTTTGCTGAATTCACGTGTATTGACTTCATTAAACTTTACACCCAAATCTTCAAGTTTTTTTGCATATTCTTTATCCAACTTGATCAATTCAGCAGTGTTTGACTTTGCACCCGCTTTCAACTCTTCTAAAACAATCTGTTGCTGCTTTGCTGTGAATGTGTTCCACAGCTTCGGTGAAATATAGATACCAACTGTTCCCAAAAAATGCTTGGTTAATGACATGTTCTTCGCTACTTCATAGATTTTAGTTGCATACATGGTAAGAATTGAACCTTCGAGGCCGTCAACTACACCTTGTTGCACTCCTGCGTACGTTTCTGGAAATGGTAGGGAAGCTGGTGATGCTCCCATAGCGGACAGAGTGTGAATAAATAACTGACTGCCGGGAACACGAATACGCATTCCTTTCATATCTGCTGAATTCTTTATTTCTCTGTTTGTAATCATGTGGCGGAAACCGAAAATGTAATCTGCATTCAATACTTTAATACCTTTTTGTTCACTTTGAGCTTTCAATCCAGCAACAAATTCCGTTTTCATCATTTTCAAGTACTCATCGTAAGAATTGTAAAGCATTGGCCCCGCCAAGGCTGCAAAATCAGGGACATAGTCTCCAACGTAAGTTAGATCCTCAACAGCAATCCAGTTTGCCCCATTTACGACTTGCTCAAGGTTATTTTTATATACAGGTAATTGTCCCCCGGGAAACACTTTAATATTAATCAAACCATTCGTTCGCTCACGAATTTTGTTTGTTACTTTGATCAATTCCTGAGTAAGTAATTCGTTTTGGGTAAAGACCAAGCTCATATTGATATCAATATGTTTTGCTGCCGCAGTTTGGGATGATTTATCTGATCTTTCATTACAGCTTAAGATCAATATTGCTGCGCAAAATGCTATAGTAATAAATAGTTTTTTCATTTCTAATTGGTAAAATTTCATTTAACCTATTATTATAAAAATAATGGTTTAGATTTGCTATAGCAAGAAGCGAACAAATTAAATTGATAACACATCGTACTTGATACTAATGCAAATAAATTAGATAAAATCTGTTGGCCGGTACGGTCGTGCCGGTTCAAGTCCGGCCCCGGGTACTCGACTATAAATTATCATCATCAACAATAGATCTTACCCAAAGGAATATGTAATGAAAAAATATGCAACTTTATTTCTGGTTTTATTAGGTATCGGCAGTTTCAGACTGCTTGCCGATGGCCTTAAGGATGATGTGCTTTCAATGAAAGAACGCGCAGTGATTCGCAATGCACTATTGAAGGATCGTTTTGTATCAGTTTTGCCTGCAATAATGCAAAGAAATAATATCGACATGTGGCTGATCATTGCACGGGAATACAACGAAGATCCTGTGATCCGCACAATGCTTCCTGCAACCTGGCTGAATGCCAGAAGGCGCACGGTTCTGGTAATATTCAACCCGGGTAATAATGAACCATTGGAAACCTATGCGGTGGCACGCTATGATGTTGGTGAAATATTCAAAAAAGCTTGGGATCCCGAAGCACAGCCCGATCAATACAAAGCATTGGCGGATCTTATCGAAGCTAAAGATCCGCAAAAAATCGGATTGAATATGAGTGAATATTTTGCTCAGGCGGATGGATTGTCCGCAACCGAATATGCATTATTTACAAAGGCTCTTCCGCAAAAATATCATAATCGAATTATCAGTGCTGAAAAAATTGCCATCGGCTGGCTAGAGACCCGAACCTCTAAAGAAATGGAATTATACCCAACCATATGCCGAATTGCCCATGACATTATAAAGGAAGGTTTTTCAGCTGATGTTATTAAACCTGGAATTACTACCACTGATGATATTGTTTGGTGGTATAGAGATCGTATACGGGACTTGAACCTGATCACATGGTTTCATCCTACCGTTGACATTCAGCGTGCTGATAATCAGGATTTTAATTTTTTGGAAGCATTTTCCAAATCCAAACCGGATAATGTCGTACGGCCCGGCGATCTACTGCATGTGGATTTCGGAATCACTTATCTTGGTTTAAATACGGACACACAGCAGCATGCGTATGTTCTGAAGCCCGGCGAAGAACGTGTGCCCGATGAATTAGCAGAAGCACTCGCAGTCGGCAACCGCCTTCAAGATATTTTGACAGGCCAATTCAAAACCGGAAGAACGGGCAATGACATACTTCTATCAGCACTTGATCAAGCAAAAAATGAAGGCATTAAGCCGCAGATATATACGCACCCTATCGGATACTACGGTCATGGTGCCGGTCCGACAATTGGAATGTGGGATAAACAGGAGGGTGTTCCGGTGAATGGGGATTATCCGTTGTATCCGAATACGGCTTTTTCAATAGAACTCAATGCAAAGGTATTTATTCCTAGTTGGGATAAAGAAGTGGCAATTATGCTGGAAGAGGATGCCTTTTTTGACGGTAAATCCTGTGAATACATTGATCCCCGGCAAACAGCAATGATTTTGATCGATTGGGAAGAAAAATAATCAGCTGCGGCTGAGAGCAGCACTGCATTATTTCCCAATTAGGGGAAATATATTAATTCGGTCAGCTTCCTTCCGCCTTGATTTCAGCTAAGATAGTGGTAATAAGATCAGTAATTCCACTGAGGCTGAAGCCAGCGTCACTGTGCCTTACAACCATATTATGATCAATTACTACATTGTGCGGGACATACCCAGTACCAAATGCATCGTATAGCTTATATTGTGCATCATCAATTATGGGGTATGTAAGGTTAAACTGAGATGCCCATTGGTCACAAGAATAGGGCTGGCCCCAGTCGAAACCTGAAGCAATCAGAACAAGCCCTGAATCTGCATACTGGCTGGCTAATGTTTCTAAAACCGGAGCCTCCGATTGGCAGGGTCATCACCAAGTAGCAAAACAGTTAATAAGAATTACTTTTTTGGTTCCGCCATTTTGTGTGTGAAACCAATCATAAAGTGTCCACGCTCCGGAACCGTTACCGCAAATTTGCATTGTAAAATCTTCCACAGTGTCTCCAACCTTGTATGCTTGGCCGCTGAGACCAACGCCTGCCTCACTGACATTTGGTTCTCCGTAAAGCGGATCTTCGCAGGATAAGATTCCAGAGACCCAAAAAAGTGCGGGGAAAATGAGAAGAATAACAGTAAATTTCTTCAAAGTGATTTTTCAGTAATTTTTATTGATTGAACGATCATAAACTTATTCAATTAAAATTTAATTGTCGATGAAAAAATACTCCATCCTACAAGCAATATTATTGACAGCAGGTTTAGTAACATATTTGCAAGCACAAGATTCGCTCCATAGCGAATATGATTCAACAAATATAGAAAAAACATCGTTTTTGCATAAACTCAAAAACTTATTTTCGCCTTTTGCTGAATCAGAAGATTCCGGAATGGGAGTCCAGTTTTTTCATGGCGAAGGCATCGGAACAACGCGCAGTTTCTACCTCGCCGGCCCTGAAGCTACATTTGAGATTACCAGCTACCATGCGCAGGGTGTAATTGATCCTTTCTCAACTTATCAGGTCGTTTCTGAAGACGGATTTGCAGTGGTAAACGGACGATTTACAATTCAATCAGAATTTCCGCTTGATGAAACGTGGCAAAAGAAGAAATCATCTCATGAAGCCAGTGTTATGATTTACAACATCGGTGCCGGCATGTATCATATCAGTGTTGAAAGCAGGCTTAGATGGCGGATAGTTGTTTATCCTTACCGCCTTAATTGATTTCCCCAAATCAGCTGTTTGCACTAAGTTCGAGATTACTTTTTAAGGATATTATGAAAACTTTACTAACGCTACTACCTATGGCACTGTTGTGGATGTCCTGCGAAAAAAGGCCGACCAGTGCCATGATCAATGAGACAACCATAGAATACGAAGGTTTCCTTACAAACAGAATAGCCGACAGCACATGGAGGTGGAATTTCGAAGACGGTAGTCCTCGGGTAACCGGCGAATATGTTAATGGCAGCCAGGAGGGGCCTTGGATCTATTACTGGGAAAACGGAAATATGAAAGCAGAAGGAAATTTTTCCGATAACCATCAGGAAGGCTTATGGACATGGTGGCATGAAAACGGAAAAAAATACAAACAAGGCACGTATGAAAATGGCCGGAAAACTGGCGAGTGGACCGTATGGTGGAACAATGGTACTAAAGGTGAAAGCGGGCAATATAAAGAGGGTAAATGGCACGGCATATGGACCTATTGGAATCCAAACGGGAAATTTGACAGAGAAGAAACCTGGAATAACGGCAATTTTGTCAGATAACAGTGTTACTGAACAACTATTGAAAAGGGAAGTATTGCTTCCCTTTTTTGTTATAAGATGCTGTCCATCTCTGTAATTATTTCTACTTACAATAGAATAGATGTACTGCCCAGGGCGCTGGATTCTGTATTTTCGCAGAGCGATCCTTTAACCGATGTAATAGTGGTGGACGATGGCTCTGATGACGGAACAGCAGATATGGTTTCTGCGAAATATCCCGAGGTGAAGTTAATCAAACAGCAAAATACAGGAGTAAGTGCTGCCAGAAACAGGGGAATTGCAGAATCAAAAGGAGGATGGATTGCATTTTTGGATTCTGATGATGAGTGGAAGCCGCAAAAACTGGAACGGCAGATCATTTGTATTGCAGAAAACCCGGATGCCGTTCTGGTGCATACCAATGAAATTTGGATTCGAAATGGAAAGCGGGTGAATCCGATGAATAAGCATCAAAAATATGGCGGGCGGATATTCAGAAAATGCCTTCCGCTTTGTGTTATATCACCTTCATCCGTTATGGTGAAAAAATCACTATTTGATGAAGTTGGAAATTTTGATGAGAATATGGAAGTTTGCGAAGACTACGATTTGTGGCTTAGGATATGCGCAAGTAATCAGGTGCATTATATTGATGAAAAGCTGATCGTAAAGTACGGAGGTCATTCGGACCAGCTATCTGCAAAGCACTGGGGAATGGACCGCTTCCGCATAGAAGCTCTGAAAAAGATCATAGCACAGCAAAATCTATCTAAAGAGGATAAACGCTCCGCTGTTCATATGCTTGTGGAAAAAGCAAATATTGTTGCCTCTGGTGCGGAGAAAAGAGGGAATACAAGCCTCTTTGAATGCTATAATAATTTAGCGGATGAATACGGCAGAAAGTTTGTGGATTGACATGACCGCCGTCCGTTAGATTCTGACATGGGAGAATCCAAAGAATTTCATTTGCCTTCTGATGAGCACGGCGGAATGGAGTCAGGTACAAAGGTTACGCTTAGCAAGGATCACAGGGAATTCGGCGAAGAAGTATCCGCCGGAACGAAGCTTGTGGTTGACGCCATTGTGCACTTTCCGACGCGTTATCGTCTGCAGGATGATTCCGGAAAGATCTGGACTGTTCCGGTTCATTCGATAGACATAGCTTCAGACCAAAAAGAAGCTGATTCAGAACCTGCATCGGAAGAAAAATAAATTCATCTTTCGAATTAAATTACATGATTTCAAAACTATTCAGTAAAATTATCCATCTTTCGCCTACAATAAGGCGTACCATCTGGAAATGGTGGTATCAGAAACTGGCCAGCAAGCATGTTGGAAAGAACTGGCGTTTCATGAATTACGGCTACGCGCAGCTAAACGGATCATCTCCAATCGAATTTCGAAACGAAGAAGATAAGGAAGACCGGTATTTTATTCAGCTTTACCATCATGTGGCATCGGAAGCGGCACCGCAGGGAAAGAAGGTGCTGGAGGTCGGCTCGGGGCGCGGCGGAGGATCGTGGTATGTGGCTTCTTATTTGCATCCGGAACATATGACGGGGCTGGATTATTCTGAAAATGCCGTGGAACTCGCGAACGGATTTTTCAAAGAAGCCAATTTGAATTATGTGCAAGGGGATGCGGAGTCCCTGCCGTTCGAATCGGAATCATTTGATGCGGTGATCAATGTGGAATCGTCCCACTGCTACGGATCGATGGAATCCTTTGTCAGCGAAGTGTACCGTGTGCTGAAGCCGGGCGGAATTTTCTCGTGGGCGGATTTACGGGGCGCCGGCGATGTGGAAGAACTGGATTCCGTTTTCGACAATTCGGGACTCACAAAAGTGAAGGATGAGGTCATTACGGAAAATGTGATCAAAGCGCTGGACGGCATCACCGAGCGGAAAGAAAAAGCGATTCATCAGTTCGTTCCGGGATTCATCCGCAGCGCTTTCAGCGATTTTGCCGCCGTAAAAGGATCGCGCGTGTACAACAGCTTTGCGGAAGGGCGGATGGTTTACCTGAGCAAAGTTTTTCATAAATCTTGACCAATCCTCACGAAATACTTGAACCGCTGACGGCTCTTTGGTGGCAGACCATCATTTGGTCTTCCGCGGTCATCGCCGGAATCCTGTTCATCGGAAAAAAACTCGATCTGGCAAAGCGGGAATTATTGGTCAAATGCATAGCCGTCATTTTGATCAGCCGTGCAGTGCTTGTTCATCCGTACATCCATTTTACCGTCGGCTGGGATATCTACAACAATCTGCCGCTGCACCTCTGCGGGCTGTCGGCAATTTTATCGGGAATTGTTCTGCTCGTCCGCAAACAGCTGATGTTTGAACTCGTATATTTCTGGGGAATTCCCGGCGCGTTTCATTCGCTCATTACGCCCGAATTCACTCAGGGCACGCACGGACTCATGTTCATCGAATATTATGTATCGCACGGCGGTATCATTCTGAGCGCGCTCATGTGCACGATGCTTTTGGGTTTGCGCCCAAGGAAAGGATCGTGGTGGAAAATTTTTCTTGGATCGCAGGTATTGCTTCCGATCATTGGCGGCATCAATTGGTTATTGGATGCCAACTATATGTATATCTGCGAGCCTCCAATTGTAGATAATCCTTTTATAATTGGTGATTTCCCCGAACACATCATCGGGCTTGAAATTGCAGGACTGCTACATTTTGCTCTTGTCTATTTGCCCTACGGAATTAAATACAGGAAAGAACAATAAGGATGATGGAACCTGTAGAATTCATCACGTTTGGGAAACTGCATAATTTATACCTGCTGGGTACTGCTGGAATTTGGTTTATTTTGCCCTTCATCGGTGCAATGTGGATGAACCCTGCGCAGCGCAAGGTTATTGCTTGGGTTCTTTGTTTGCTTACCGTAGGGAATGAAATAGCAGATGATATCTTAAGGCTCTCTCTGGGAATCTGGTCTGCATCAGATGATCTGCCGCTGCACATGTGCGGTTTCAGTATATTTCTGTCTGCTTATGCCGTAGTTACAAAGAATCAGGATGCATTTGAATTGGCTTATTTCTGGGGAATAGCCGGTGCGATCCAAGCCATTATTACTCCTGATCCTTCAAGGTGGCCGTTGGGTCATATATCTGTTTTTTGGAATTTTCTTTCTCACGGTATCATTATTCTAAATGTGTTGTGGCTCATTATTGCGGAAGGCATGCGCTGTAGAATATCATCATTTTACAGCGTCGTCATGATTACATGCGGTACGGCGTTTGTAGTAAGCTTCCTGAATAAATGGCTGGATGCGAATTACTGGTTTCTGTGCAATCCTCCTGGAGGCGACAGTCCGTTTTTGATGGGCACTTTCCCTGACCATTTGCTGGCCTTTGCTGGATTTGCATTTATAATTGTATGGCTCATTTATATACCGATGTATTTGATCGCAAAACGTAACGTCAAAACGAAAAAGACTGAAGTTGTACACTAATTACGATATAATTTCAATATATACATGACACCCTTATTTCTTTATTTCTTTTTTGCCCTTGCGGTATCATTTCTCTGTTCGCTGTTGGAATCCGTCCTACTTTCCATATCGCACACCCACATCGCGATGATGGAAAAGGACGGGCAGAAAAGCGCGAAAATCCTCGAACGGATGAAAGAATCCATCAACCGTCCGCTGGCAGCGATCCTTACGCTTAATACGGTCGCGAACACGGTTGGCGCTGCAGGAGTCGGTGCGCAGGCATATAAATTATTTGGATCGGAATGGGTGGCAGTTGCATCTGGAATATTGACGCTTTCCATTTTGATCTTTTCCGAAATCATTCCGAAAACGTTAGGTGCATCCCAATGGAAATCCCTTGCTGGCGTTTCCGCTTACCTCATTCAAATCATGATATTTTTTACCTATCCATTTGTACTGCTTCTCCAGCAAGTATCAGGTCGGATCGGCGCGGATGAAAAACAGGAAAAGGTTACGCGTGAGGAAATCGGAGCAATGGCGGAAATCGGCGAAGATGAAGGTGCCATTGAAGAGCACGAAGGAACCATCATCGAAAATCTGCTTCGGCTGGATAACATTACGGCGGAAGAAGTGTTGACACCGAAATCTGTGATCTTCGCGCTTCAAAAAGATCAGACGGTGGGAGAAGTTTTGGATAAAAATGAGCTTATTTCATTTTCGAGAATTCCCGTTTACGGCGAAAGCCTTGATGACATCATCGGCATTGTCCGGCGCTACCACATTATCAAAAGCAAGGCGGAGGACAAATTTCATGTAACCATGGAGGATCTGGCGGGCCCGGTTTTCAGCATCGATCAGAAAACTTCCGTTGCCGATACGCTTGATCTGTTCGTCCAAAAGCGTGAACATCTGTTTATCGTCACAGACGAATTCGGTACTACGGTCGGACTCATTACACTGGAAGATGCAATCGAAACGCTTCTCGGTGTGGAAATCGTGGACGAATTCGATTCGGTTGAAGATATGCGCAAACTTGCCATTGAGGAATGGCGGAAAAAGCGGATGCATTCGGTTTAGATCCCTATTTCTGATTCAGCAACTCATCATTCCATCCATGGGTCGGATCGCCTAAATTTCAATCCATGAAACGGGCACCCCTTTTACTTCTCATTCTCGTTTTTGGTCTATTGGCCATTCCTTCAGATCAAACCCGTTACTACTTAACAGAGGCGGAATTTCTCAGCCAACAGTCGGTTCCCCAATACAAGGTCAGAGGATTGGCTCATATTCGCGGTGATTACGATGCAAACGGACGGCTTATGGTGAAGTCGATCATTGATGTCCAGGGCAATTCCACCAAGTTTGAACGGTATTCTTATGATGATTCGAGCGGCGAAATCAGTACCAAGGAAATTATTGTAGATGATTCCGTTGTTGTAAGTAAAACGACCTTCGGGCATGAACATAAAACAGAAGCGTATATCGAATATGTGTACAGTGTGGATACGGTCAAGCGCTGGGAAGACAGGTTTACGGTTCAGGAATTCAATGATATCGGTAAAGTGAAGACCTATCGCTTTCTTGATGTGGATGCGTTTGAATACGGAAATATCTGGTTTGAGTATGATTCGCTGGGGCACATGTCAAAGCAGGAGTGGATAACTCAGCCATCGGGGAAAACCATGCGTAAATGGCTGTATGCTTTCGATCCCGAAACGCAGGTGACACATATTTTAGAATACGATTCAACCAATACGCTTGTTTTTGAGATAAATCTTGCGGCGGATGGGACGGAGGTAATCCTGTATTTTTCCTTTCCTGAAGATTCCGCGTTTGTAAACCATTCACAAATCGGCTACCGTTTGGACGGTGATTTGGAATACGGCTTTTTGGCATGGACTCTATCCGATTCTACGCAGCTTTATTTGCACGATACGCTTCGGTATAAAATGAGCGGAGCAGAAATCAAAGGCGGAGAGCATCTTATTGAATGGAACGTGGATAGTATGATGGTGGACAGCATGGAATACGATGTCATTTTTACGGGATACACGACAAAAGGATACGTCGCGAATAAGAGGTTTATCCGAAACCTGAATTTTGATGTTTCGCCGCCGCAGATTAAACTGAACGTAAATCCGCACATCAATAAAGCTGAAATTGCTTATGAATTTTCCGAACCTGTCAATAGTGCGTTTACGGTTTGGATTCCGGATACGGTGTTTTCTGATGCTGCTATTGACACAATTATTCTTACCGAATCGGAACTGATTCCCGACTCAGGGAAAATTGTGTTAACAAACCAAACTGCATTGCGCGACAGTGCGGTGTACAGCCTCAGCATGATTGCGACGGACCGAGCCGGAAATGTATCTGATCCTGTTACGGCTGATTCCATCCATTTTGATATTACGAGACCTGTTTTCATTTTGACGGAACCGCGGCGGTCAAGCTATGTGAATCATGGGCAAACTGCATTTGAAACGGATGAACTGATCCAGTCTTGGACATTAGAAGTTCAGCAGACAGGCGGAAGGCAGGATGTGAACGCGCCGCACACTGTTTCCCGAAACATGATGCCGGGAGAAGGAATGCAATTCAGCATGGATGTTACCAATGAGGTGATGCTTGTGGACGGCGCTGAATACCGCTTTATTGTATCGGGAGTGGATTTGGCGGGAAACTCATCGGAATCGGTTCAGGCTGATTCGGTGAGATACGATGTCACTCCGCCAGTTCTTACGCTGATCTATCCCATTACTGAAGCGGCAATTCGCGAACCGTCGGTGTCGTTTGCTTTCAGCGAGGATTTGCAGGCGGCTGAGTTTAGATGGGATCAGACAAGCGGTTCTGCCGATTCGCTTTCACCGCGAATTATTACGCTGGTTAATGATGAACTGAAGCGCGGTGAAAAAATCCGAATCAAATTAGAAAATGAACCAGTATTGAGGGACGGTTCTGTCTATGCAATTACTCTGTCGGGGATGGATTTGGCAGGGAATGAAGGCGAATTGATGCGCGTGCAGGAAGTACTGTTTGATGCAAGTCCGCCGGAATTCACGGATTTAAAACCGGACGACGGTACAGCACTGAACCATAAGAAAATTTCTTACACCGTATCCGAAAAGCTACATGAAGGATCCGTAACATGGACCCACACCGGCGGAAAAGATGATCCTGAGGAAAGGCACAGGATAAACCTTGCAGGACTTGAGCTGGAAACCGGACAGCATTCTGATCTTAATCTCAGCAAATTTCCGAATGTGGTTGACGGCGGCATCTATTCCATTGTATTCCGCGGATCTGACCGAGCAGGAAACCAGTCTGATACGCTGATTATTGAGGATGTTTTGTATGATTTTACAAAACCGGTCATTGCCGTTTCGCATCCGAAAAATGGTATGTATTTGAATCATAAACATATGACGTATTTGCTGTCCGAAAATCTGCATGAAGGACGCATCGTCTGGACACGAACAGGCGGAATGGATGATCCGAATGCGCCGTACAATATCGTGTCGTATGATAAGGATAAAACGGAAGGCAGTCATTCGGAAAAAGAAATTTCTGGAATGCCCGAGGTAGTGGAAAATGTGGTTTATACGATCAGTTTTTCGGGGTCGGACAGAGCAGGGAATTTGGCTGAAAAAGTGTCCGTTTCGGGAATTACCTATGATTTTACGCCACCTGAAATTGCACTCACATTCCCGGAATCCGGAATGGCGGTAAACCATAAGGAAATCAGTTTTTCGTTGAGCGAAGATTTGCTTAGCGGAACTGCCGTTTGGACGCGAACAGGAGGAAGTGCCGATCCGCGGTCGCCGCATGAACAGCCGTTAACCGGCAATGAACTGAATCAAGGCGAAAAATCAAGGCGTGTCATTGCCCGCGCACCGCTTTTGGTTGACGGCAGTATTTATTCTTTGTCCATAAGCGGATCGGATCCAGCCGGCAATCAGTCAAATGTTCCTCTCATGGAAAATATTCTTTATGATATTACGGCGCCAGTCATAACGGCAATCAGCCCGAATGATGACGAATATATTCCAACGCCGGCAGTCCGGTTTTCCGTAAGCGAAGATATC
This sequence comes from Fidelibacterota bacterium, assembly GCA_030746535.1. Classification (GTDB taxonomy): domain Bacteria; phylum Fidelibacterota; class Marinisomatia; order Marinisomatales; family TCS55; genus JAAZYX01. The sequence continues at coordinate 12,289 of JASLML010000017.1, read as the reverse complement.
GAACAGGGTTCCGTTGTGTACCGCCGTGTCGGAGGGAAACCGGATTCAAATGCGCCCTATGTATTTGGATTGGAAAATGGGCTATTGAAAAAGGGGGAACATGCGGATGTATTTCTTACAGGAGGACCGGAATTGGTGGAACAGGGAATTTATACTATCGAATTTTCCGGAAGGGACAGAGCAGAAAACGCTTCTCCGGAAGAAACGATTCAGCGCGTAATTTTTGATTCGACACCTCCGGAGTTGACGGTTGCCATTCCTAAAGAGAATAGTGCTGTCAATCATCTTATGGTGAGCCTTGGTAACAGCGAAAATTTGAAAACGGCGTCCATTATCTGGACTCAGACAGGCGGAAACCTCGATCAGTCGTCTCCGAGAATCGTACAGCTGGACGGTGGCGAATTGAACGAAGGATTTTCCGAAAATATCCTGTTAAATAACCGTCCATCCTTGGTTGACGGCGCGGTCTATGACCTCAAGTATTTTGCATCGGATTTTGCCGGAAACACGAGCGACACGGTGCATATCAGAAATATTTTATACGATGTAACTCCGCCGGAAATTTCCATTCTTTCTCCGGGGAATAATACAATTACAACACTCACGAATATCACCTTTTTCTTGTCGGAAGATATTGCTTCAGGCAGGATCGAGTGGGGCGGAACAGGAAGCGGCGGTGAATCACTCTTGGAGTTTTTTGATCTGACTGCAGAAGCGGCACGGATAGGAACGCATGAATCGGATACATATGTTATCCCTGATTTGGTGGACGGTGGAAATTACAGCATTACCATCAGCGGAACGGATCCGGCAGGGAATGAGGCATTGCCGGTAAGCATTACGGATTATCTTGTAGACAGAACACCGCCGGAATTCTCCGAATTATTCCCGATATCGGACAGTTACATCAATTCAGAAGAGATCGGATTTACCGTTTCGGAAGATTTGGCATCCGGGCGGGTGACTTTTTCGGGAAAGAATGCATTTTCCGCTGAATTAACAGGAAGCGAACTGAAGGAAGGCACCTTTCCGCAGGGGCATATTTCAAACATGAGGAATCTATCCGACGGCGAGGTGTATTCCATATCAATCGTTGGAAAAGATTTTGCCGGGAATGAATCGGAGGTTACAGAATCCGTAAATATTTTATACGATATATCACCGCCGGAACTGACCGTTCTGGAGCCGGAAGATGGCAGTTTCATAACCGTATCTGATGTGACTATTTCCCTGAATGAACATCTCGCAGAGGGAAGCCTTGCATGGATTTCAAGCGAAGGTGCGGAATCCAGAATCGCACTGGATTCCCTTCAACTCCAAAAAGGCCGCCATGTCATAACAGGAGACGTGTTTACAATCAAGGAAAATATTCCGAATACGATCACTTTTTCGGGTACCGATTTGGCAGGAAACGAAGGGTCTGCAATGCCGATTGAAGATGTAACATTTGACGGAACCCCTCCGGAAGTAATTTTGACAGGCCCGGTGCCGAACACCGCCGTAAACCATAAACGCATTTCGTTTTCCACGAATGAGATATTATCAGAAGGTGAAATTACATGGACGGCGGTAAAGGGAAGCGACCCAAAAAGCCCGCACAAAATTGCATTAAGCGGAGATTTGCTTTTGGTGGGCGACCATAATGATGTAGTGATGGATGTAGCGAATCTTGCTGACGGAGTAACTTACAATGTTGCCATTCGCGGAAAGGATCAGGCGAAAAATGCATCCGAAATATCATCCGTTGAATCCGTCAGGTACGATATCACGAAGCCGGTTTTTTCCGAAATTTCACCTGCAGGCGATACGCTTATAAATGCGCTGTCACTTTCCTATCTGCTATCGGAAGATTTAGCAGAAGGGAAAATCAGTATCGGGAAAACCGATAAATCCGCCAAAGGACAATTTGATCTCAATTTAGATGATAACCGGCTGAAGGCGGGGATAGGCGGCGGAAATTTGCCGGCATCGGTTGGATTGGAAAACGGTTCCGTTTACGAAATCTTCTTTTACGGAATTGATTTTGCTGGAAACGAAACGGACCCGACCTATGTAACCAGAATCACGTTTGATGACGAAAAACCAAATCTGGCGCTTTTTTCTCCGGAATCGGATTCTTATGTGAATACGGTGCCGATTTCGTTCGGTATCAGCGAAAATTTGCGTGAAGGGACCGTAACTCTTACTGAAAACGGAAAATCACCAAAGAAGGTGGTTTTAGCTGGCGAAAATCTTAATGCAGGAAATTTCAATGATATCATTCTTTCTGGGCTGGACAAGTGGAATGACGGAGGCGTGTATTCACTCAGTATAAGTGGAACTGATTTGGCAGGCAATGTCGGCGATACTGACACGAAGTCAAATATTATCTACGATATTTCACCGCCGGAAATTTCGGTGTTTCATCCCGTGGATGGAGGAGAAATAAGGGCAGAACAATTATCGTTTGCATTCAGCGAAGATGTGAAGGAGGCTGTTTTAACTATAACCCGAACGGACGGCGTTTCGGATTCACGGTCGCCTTATACCGTGAAGTTTAAGGGGAATGAGTTGAAATCCGGCCGTAAAGATAGCCTCAGGCTATCTAATTCACCGAATCTAGTAAACGGTGCGATATACGATTTATCCATGTCTGCAACGGATTTTGCCGGAAATGAGGCTGATGTTGTAACAATCAATAGGGTAGGATTCGACAATGAACCTCCTGTTGTGTCCATCAGTCAGCCGGTAGATGCTGAACAAATAAAAACGAGCATTGTGTCTTACATGGTATCAGATGATCTTGCCTGGGGGAAAATAAGTTTTACGCAATCCGCTGGAACCAATGACCCTAATTCACCACACATTGTAGCTCTGGGGGTTGATCATCTATCTCAGGGTATGCACGCTGAATTTGATTTAGGAATCATAGATAATCTTGCAGACGGAGGCAGATACACGATTGCTATCGAAGGCGGCGACCGAGCAGGAAATGTTGCCAAGGTATCTCAAGTAAGAAATGTGTTATTCGATATTAAGCCGCCGGTGCTGAGTTTAAGTTATCCTGAACCAGGTTCGGTGGTTAATCATACGAACATTTCATATGCATCAACCGAAAATATGATGGAGGGAGCCATTACCTTTGCTCAGACAGGAGGCGTTACCGATCCGAATAGTCCGCATGTATTTAATCTTTCAGGGTCACAGCTTACCCAGGGATCGAATGAACAGGTTTCTATAGGATTGGACCCGCCCTTAAGCGACGGCAGCATCTATACTATTAGTTTTGACGCGATGGATTTAGCCGGAAATATATCTGAAACAGTAACCTTGACGGGCATAGTATATGATATTTCTGCTCCGCTGCTGGCAATAACTGCTCCGAATGCAAATTCCTACCATCAAGCCCTATCGATTGATTTTTCAACTGGAGAGCTTCTGGATAGAGGATCGATTGAAATTGCGAGAAGCAAGGGCAATCCGGACATTGAAAGCCCTCACATCATTGATCTGGAGTCAAACTATTTGTCATCAGGACAACATTCCATGAATATCAGCGCTATGCTTCCACTGAAAAGTGGAACTGATTATATGATCACTATTTCAGGTTCAGACAAAGCAGGAAATATATCAGCACCGGCAACTGTTGAAAATGTCTACATTGATTTCGACCCTCCTGATTTGGAGATAACATCTCCTGTAGCGGCAGCTTTTGTCAACCATACAAGATTTGGTATCAGGTCTTCAGAAAATTTAACGAAAGCAGCAATCTCATGGATACACACAGCAGGAACTCCCGATCCAAGCTCACCGCATGAAATTGCATTGACCGGGCAATATTTGATTGCAGGAAAATTTGATAACATTCTTCTAAATACAAAGCCGGATTTGGTAAGCGGTGCAACCTATTCCATGGCTTTATCTGGAACCGATCTTGCGGGTAATGCATCTACAGCAAATTTGACGGAATTTTATTTTGATGATGCAACTCCTGTGTTCACCCATTTTGCACCACAAAACGGGGATTTCATTAATACAGCAAACCTGCAATTCAAGATCGATGAACAGCTGATTTCTGGATCAATCACCTGGTTAGCAGAAGGCGGATCACCTGACCCTCAAAGTACCAGAAAAATCCCGCTATCCGAATCTGAAAAAGAAGGAGGTTTGCTCGATCTCGGCACACTGGCATCCCAAACGGAATTGAATGACGGAACTGTGTATTCTATTACTGCCGAAGGAACTGACAGAGCCGGGAATACAATTACAACAGAATTGGCTTCCGGATTGACCTATGATGTGAGCAAGCCAAAATTCAGCGGCTTGTTTCCGACCATGACTAGCCGGATAAATTCTCCGCTAGTGAAATACACCGTGAACGAACAACTTCAATCCGGTTCCTTCACATGGAAGCATATGGGCGGAGAGGATGATCCGAACGCTCCGCATGAAATCGCATTCGATGAAGGTATGCTGATCTCCGGCGCGCATACATCCGAATCTACTGAAGTTCCTTCTCTTGTAACCGGGACAATGTATAGAATTACTTTTGAGGGTATGGATCTGGCTGGAAATGTCGGAAAAAAGCTGATTATGAATATTGTGTACGATGATATACCTCCAGCCTTGGAATTGCTGTATCCAGAAAAGGATATGATAGTCAATAATACTATGCTGGCCTATAAAATATCCGAAGGGCTGACAGAAGGAACAATCGTATATACACAAACGGGCGGGAATTCAGATCCAATGTCACCTCATAGCGTTAAACTAAGAGATCTTGAACTAGAAGTGGTGCAGCTTTCGCCGGCACAATTGTCTAATTCGGCCACACTTAACGATGGTTCAATATACCAAGTTGAATTCTATGGCAAGGATTTAGCAATGAATGAGAGCAGTGCACCATCCATCGGCAATGTTCTATACGATATAACGAAACCAGAATTATCCCTTACAAAACCGGCACCCAACAAGGTGATGGTTGGGCCGAATGTATCATATGCTGTTACAGAAAATTTGACATCTGCAACAGCTACCTTTTCACGAGATGGCGGAAATGCTGACGTACATTCACCTCACACTATAACGTTTACAAATGCAGAGCTTGCAGCAGGAGATTATCTGAATATTAACCTTGCAAACATGCCCGAATTAAGTCCGGGCACCGAATATACATTGACGATTAGCGGAACTGACATGGCCGGTAACGAAAGCAACCCTGCAACTGTGACGGGGATTACATATGCAAGAAGTCTCGAAGGAAATTGGTATTGGCAAGGACCAATTATGCAGGTCGTCTGGACGTTTACACCGGCAGCCGGTCCATTTGGATTATCGGGAGAATTTGCAGAGGGTGCGGCGATTGGAACTAAAATCAGCAATCAAACAATCGGAACATTTTCCATTGATTATTCTTCGACACCGTGGATTCTTGAAACCGAAAAGCCTGAAACTGGTGAAAAAAGATTTAGCCTTATTGAATTTATGGGTCCAAATAGAATCAAAGTTTTAACAAAGGAAAAGAGAAGGCCGTCTTCCTGGTCGGACGGAGAAATTATGGAGTACGAGTATAAACCATAATAGGAATTGGTTTTTGATATAACACGGGGAAGCCACTAAATTCGCCGACATTTTTTTAACCAAATTCACGAGAAAGAAATATCATGGCTAAGAAACAAAAATCATTTGCAGACAAAGCGAAGGGAAAGAAGGTAAAGGACACCACATTCGTTAAGTTTGTGAAGAGTATACTATCGGAAAAAACCGGCCACTGGAGATTCAATGAACAGATGGTACAGATGGAAAAAGGCGAAAATTTGGATAATGCATTAAAACGCATGGATGAGGAGGCTCATCTTACGGATATAGTCCTTCCAGGGACTGAATCTGAAGAAGAAAAGCCTGATGTTGAGGAAGCAGCCACCGAAGTGCCGGAAACAGATGATGCACTATCACAGGATCCTCCTGAGGAAGAAAAACAAAATGAAACCCAGGAAGAGGACAATAAGCCTGTAGAGAATGAGTCTACCAAAGAAAGTGAAAAGGAAGATTCAACTCAAAATGATGCTGAAGAAAGTTTTTCATCCGATGGAACCGAGGAGGAAGTGCCGAATTCAGAACCAGAGGAAGATGGAGACACTAAAGACAATGATAATGCAGAGGATCTTTCATCAGCTGAAGAGAGGCAACATGAGGAACACTCAGAAAATGAGAATCAGGATGATGAGAGTGGAATAGAATATGAGGTTGCAGAAGAAACTGAATCGGAGGGAAAAGCTGACGATGGCGAAAATAAACCATCCGAAGAAGAAGTTGAGAGAAATAAGGAGGAATAATTCTTATTGGAGAGGTGTCCGAGTGGCTTAAGGAGCACGCTTGGAAAGCGTGTGTGCGTTTGCGCGTACCGTGGGTTCGAATCCCACCCTCTCCGCAATTTTTTAATATGAAAATATATATTGGAGGTGTGGCAGAGTCTGGCTGAATGCACTGGTCTTGAAAACCAGCGTCCACTTCGGTGGACCAGAGGTTCGAATCCTCTCGCCTCCGCATTTTTAATGTTATAGGAATTATGTGATTTATTACTTACCAGTTTTCGATTATTAAAACACAAACAAAAAGTTCTGACATTCTGACATATGGAGATTAATATATGGTACGGAAAAAGTGGATAAAAATTGGACGAGTGATAGTACATGGACTTTTGAAGTTTCTGATACAGCCATTCAAAAAGCTTTTGTAATCAAAAATTCTGGTGGAACAATGATGGAAGTTACTCCAGCAACGATTGACACAAGCGGATGGTCAAGCGGAATACCAGATTATGTTGATGAGATTTTTATTGAGGGTCAGGAAAATTTGCTGCTCAATTCTGATTTCGAAGAAGGTACATTTAATTTGAATCCAACAAATTCCATGACATTTGCAAATGAGAATGCTTTGACTGGATGGGAAACTACTTCACCTGACAATACGATTGAAATATGGTCCAATGGTTTTCAAGGCACTCCTTCTTTTTCAGGTGACTATTTTATGGAAATTAATGCACACCGGGCCGCTATGCTTTACCAAAGTATTGACGTATTCCCAGGCAATACCGGTACATGGCAAGTGGCTCATCGTGGGCGATGGAATGTTGATGTTATGCATATTAAAATTGGACCATCGTTAGATAATATGGTCACGCAGCAGATGGCTTCCACTGCGCAGACAGCATGGGAGGTTTACTCAGGTGAATATATTGTGCCCAATGGTGTCGCTCGTATATACATAGGGTTTGAAGCAATGGATGTTGGAAGTGTAGGTAATTTTATTGATAACGTTGTATTTAAGAATGAAACCGAAAGAGTGGTAAACAAATATTTTGTCAAGCAGAATAATTCAAGTTATAGAAAAGTAGGCAATTCATATAAAATAGAGGAAGATAATGATAATATTCGCTATGTATCCAATTTTGACCATCCTTTTATGATTGCTTCATTTGAGCTCAATAATGATGCAGATAACGGTGACGCTATATCAGGATCTCAGAATGTGAATTCATTCAATGAATTTGTTTTCCGCGGTGCTGCAGTCAGCTACCAAGGTGCGGAATGGAAGAAACTACCTGAATTCCCAACAATTATGTTTGCTGAACAAGAATGAAGAAATACTGCGGATATACCTTGGTCGAATTGATTATTGTAACCCTGTTCTTAGGGCTTGTTCTTACTGCAATTTCAACGGCTACCATTAACCTGATGCGACTGAATGATAATACGTCACAAATGCTGCAAAGGGTTGACCGCATGGAGCAGATAAAAGTTTCGCTAAAAAGATTAATGGACGAAGCGGGAGGCGGAAGCTCCATTGCATTTAATCAAAGCAATTTCGGTAAAGAATTCACGGTAACCGGTGAGGATGGCGTTGATTTTACTATTTCGATCAATGATCAGCACCAGCTCATTCACGAACGGGAATCAGAAACGAGTATCGTATCAGCTGCAGTTGACTGTACTCTTTCCTATTTTGTGTTCCGGGATTACAACTATAATGTTTTGACCAGTGCAGATGGAACTACAGAAATCAATTACGTAGAGCTCGTTGGAGGGTTTACTGAGCATGCAGGTGGCGGAAGGGTTGCATTCCGCGGGATGCTGACGCCTACTGGTTATATGATGAAAGGATTTGTGCCGGCTGGATCATCATCGTTGCCGATGGATATTAATGGAGAATGGGCCCCATCCGGAAACCGCCGCAATGGGAATTTTGGTAGACCCAATAATCCCGAATATACGTTTACTATTAATGAGCAGACTCAGGTAGTGATTAATCTAAAGTGCACTCCAGGACAGAACTGCAATGGGAATCCTGACACGTACTTGTTTTTACTTCGTGAGAATGGAACAAAGATTACACATAATGATGATCATGGAGGTTTGAATTCAAGGATAACCCGTACACTTGATGCGGGTACCTATTTTATTGTTGCTGCAACATATCGCAATAGTGTAAATGGAACATTTAATCTTACAGTAGTCGCAAACTAATGAAAATAAATCTGAAATCGTTTAATAAAGGTGCAGTTTTGAGCATTACCGTTGCTTTTTTAATTTTGATTATGTCTCTTTCTATTGCAGCTTTCTTTAGAATATCTTCGTCAAAGATTGCTCACGTTAACGAAATCAATAAAGGGAAGCGGGCATATTGGAATTCATACAGCGCACTGTCTATTTCTATGAATGATCCTCGTTCCAGCACTGACGTAACATATATCTATAACGGAGGCACAGTGGAAATCAGCAATCCGGACAATGAAACCAAACTCGCTCGCGGAACGCATGATAACCTGGTGCGTGAATTCACTTTAAAATCAAACTAAATCCGTGATTAATATCATCCCCGTCGTCTTTGGACTTATCATTGGATCATTTGTTAATGTCCTCATTTTTAGGCTTCCCAGCAATGCTAGTATTGTTCGCCCTGCATCGCATTGTTTGGTCTGCCAAAATAAATTAAAGTGGTGGTTGAATATACCAGTTATATCTTTCATAATATTAAGAGGTAAATGTTCATTTTGTTCGCATAAAATTTCTCTTCAGTATCCGTTGATCGAACTCGCCTGCGCGGGAATTTTTATTTTGATTTTTGATATTTCACGACCCTTCATTACAGCCGGATTATGTCTTTCTTTCAGTTTTTTGCTGGCGATTGCGGTGATTGATTTGCGACATTTTATTATTCATCATTCGCTGCTGGCGGCTGCATTCATTTGTCTGCTTCCGACAGTCCTGCGGCCCGGCTTTATTTGGCAATATCATGTTGCAGGCATGATATTTTGTCCCGGATTTATCTGGCTTGTGAGCCAGTCTGTAAAACTCATGAATAAACGTGATAATCTGGGCGGCGGTGATATTCTGCTTGGAATTGTCATCGGTGTTTATCTTGGCCCTTATCTATCGATGCTCATGTATTCGTTAGCGTCCATCTTAGGAATCGGATATTGGCTTCTGGCGTCAAAAGCGAAAGAAGCTGGCAAAGATTCTGTTCCCATTCCCTTTGGGACGGGAATGGTAACCGGAATGCTGGTGCTGGAAATATTGCTACTGCCGCCGTTTGTATCATCCTTCAAATTCCTGGAAATCATTGTTTTTACAGATCAATTTGTAGCGGAGATGCTTTCCTTACTATAAGTTCTGCGTTGTAAGTTATTCCATCCGATTATCCCTGAAAATTTAACCGCATGATAAACGTACGATTTGCACCAAGCCCAACCGGCGAACTTCATTTAGGCGGCGCCCGAACCGCCTTATTCAATTGGCTGTATGCTAATCACACCGGCGGAAAATTCTTCCTTCGCATCGAAGATACCGATAAAGAAAGATCCAAGCAGGAATATGTTGATCAAATCTGCGAATCCATGAAATGGCTCGGACTTGATTGGGACGGTCCGCTTGTATTCCAATCCCAGAGAGAAAAAGATTATCACAATGCCGTACAAAAAATCCTGAAAGAAGGAAATGCCTACCGGTGTTTTTGTTCGAAGGATAAACTCGATGAAGAACGGAAAGCAGCGGATAAGGAACGGCGAATCTACCGTTATGGACAAACCTGCCAAAATATGGAAAGCGCGGAAGAAATGGATCGGCTGAACAGGGGCGAATCGTTCACGGTACGGCTTAAGGTCCCCGATGGAGAAACATCCTACACAGATCATATTTACGGTCCGATCACGGTGGAAAATTCAGAGATTGACGATTTTATTATTGCAAGGTCAGACGGAAGCCCGACTTTCAATTTTGTCTGCGTACTAGATGATAATGCCATGGGTATTACGCATGTCATCCGCGGAGAAGATCATGTACCGAATACGCCAAAGCAAATCATCATTTACAGACTTTTTGGCTTTCAGGAACCGGAATTTGCCCATTTGCCGATGATTCTTGGCCCAGACAAAAAACGGCTTAGCAAGCGTCACGGAGCACCGGGCGTTCAGCAGTTTCGGGATGAAGGATATCTGCCGGATGCGCTGCTCAATTATCTTGTGCTTCTTGGGTGGAATCCGGATACGAAACAGGAAATTTTTTCGCGGGAAAATTTAGTGGAACTGTTCGATATTGCGCAGGTGCAGAAAAAGGGCGCCGTATTTGATGAAAAGAAACTGCATTGGGTGAGCGGACAGCATTTATTCCGCCTTTCGAATGATGAAGTGTTACAGCATATGGAGGAAGTATTCCCGGACTGGGGTAGCGGAGCGGATGAGAATTATTTATTGGAAGTTATTTCATCCTTGAAGGAACGGGTAAGGTCACTTTCCGAGCTGAAGTCATTAAGTTCATTTTATTTTGAGGATCCTGACACGTATGAAGAAAAAGCTTCCCGGAAGCGGTGGAAGGATGAATCGGTGAATCAATCCGTGGCAGCGTATCTGTCTTCATTGGAAGGAATTCATGATTGGTCCGAGGATAAACTCGAATTAGCACTCAGGCAAACAGCGGAAAAACTTGATCTATCATCTGGGAAATTGATTCATCCGGTAAGGCTTGCATTAACGGGCATCGGATTTGGCCCGTCTTTATTTGAGCTGATGCAAATTTTGGGAAAAGACACCTGTATCAGGCGGCTGAAAATTGCATTGGAAAAACTCCCGCAAAACATCTAATTTGAAATCGTATGGTCCGAGGTAAACAAACCATCATTGCGTTGATTGTGCTGTTTTCGATTGGGGTATCCGCCCCGAAAACATTTGTCTATATCCTCAAATTCGAAAACACCGAACGGGATGAATCCATTGATTGGCTCTCGCAGGGATTTGTGGATATGCTGAATGCACAGCTAGAATCAAAACAGGGCGTTGTGCTGAAAAACCGGCAGGATTTAGAAGTGATCATGGATAACAGATCGCTGATGCTCCATCAGCCGCGAGGCTCGAAAAATTTACTTCTGCTTGGTAAATACGCAAGAGCGCTTGACAAGATTCAGATCAATCTTCAGCTTGTGGATGTTGCCACGTGGGAAGAAGCGGACCGAAGAAAATTTTCCGGCAAATACAATGAAATTCCAAAACTGAATACGCAGATTACTGAAACGGTTCAAACGATGCTGCTTCCGTTTACGCCAAAAGCTGAAACGTCTAAATATCCGGCGCTGCTGGACGCAAAACCAAGTCCGCTGGATCGATCCTATGCACGGTCATCCCAGGAGGTCAGCATAGGAATTGACAAATCGCTTGAATCTTTGGAAGCATCCATGGACATCATGACAGGTGCAAGAGGTGTTGTTGTGGAACCGGATTTTGACAAGACCGGCGGGGAATGGTCCATGGACATAACATCCGATCCGTTCATTTCCGGTGATCCCGATATGGCGGAGAACACCAATATGCTGATCGGCATTCTGGACAAGCTGATGGCCGATCCGTATGAAGTCTCTATCACACGGCCGGAATTCATTTATTCGGAAGATCATATCGGTAAAATAACGGTGAATCTTCCGGTGAATTTTGCGATTAAGGGTGACGTCATTAAAGATATGCTGACGTCGCTTCCTTATTCCGGATTGAAGCAGGAGGGATCATTAACGGTTTTCTTTTTTGATAAAGATCAATTTGCTTTTCCGGGAGAATTGACCAAGCGGATCAAGTTTGGGAAATACCGTGCAGTGCCTGTCATTCGATTTTTTGATAATAAAGGCGCCGTTAAAGTGGTCATAGTGGATACGCCGGAGAAAGTATGGCATACAGCCAAAAGCAACAGAGTGCGCTACATTGTTGAACGGAAATTCGCCCCCCTAATCGATTTTACCGTTGGCGGATGGTCACTGCAGGTTGCTATGG
>JASLML010000016.1 GCA_030746535.1 Fidelibacterota bacterium | reverse complement strand
CATGTATTTCATCTCAGGTTGGCTGCAGCCTGTCGTGCGATTTCTGCGCCACTGGTAAAATGAAAAATTTCCGCAATATCCACGCTGCTGAAATGTACGATCAGGTGAAATTAATTCGCGATTGGGCTGAGGATAAGCACGGCAAAGCGCTCACCAATATCGTTTACATGGGAATGGGAGAACCGCTACTGAATTACGGCAATGTGCTCAATTCTGTGGAAAAGATCACATCCAAGATTGGCCTCGGAATTGCACCAAGAAGATTAACTGTATCCACGGCGGGCATATCCAAAATGATCCAGAAACTCGCGGATGATAAGGTGAAATTCAATCTTGCCCTTTCCCTCCATGCGGGAACCGATGAAAAACGAAATAAGATCATGGATATCAACGAGAGCAATAACGTGGCATCCCTGAAAGCAGCCATGCAGTATTTCTGCAGATCTACCGGAAAAACGGCAACCATCGAATACATATTATTTAACCAATTCAACGATACCCCTTCTGATGCGAAACACCTTGCTCATTTTTGCGACGGGCTGGATGTAAAAGTAAACATCATCGAATACAATCCGGTTCAAGGTGTTCCCTATCAGAGATCAAACCCGCAAGCTACCGGTCAATTTCAATCCATCTTGGAAAAGGCCGGAATCGAAGTGAATGTCCGCCGCAGCCGCGGAAAAGACATTGATGCCGCCTGCGGGCAGCTCGCGATACAAAACGAGGAGTAATCGGTTTATGTTTGATCAGAGATTGTATGGCAATGGATGTGCTAAATATGAGCAAAAATCAGCGTAGCACTGCAGATAAACCTTAAATCAATACGGTTTTTGAGGTTCGATCCGAGATCGAATGATCCAAGCGTTGCGGTAGCCAATCTCATTTAGCCTAGCCTGCAGCCGCTCCGCCTCTTTGCGGGTGATGCAATTTCCAACCCTCACCTTGTACAGCGGCACCTCAAATGTAACAAATACCGGTTCCTGCATAATATTGTCTAAGTGAAATTTCAGGCTGTCCGCTTTTTCTTTGCGGCTGGAAGCAAAAACCTGTACTCGAAAGCCCTCGCGGATAAGCTGCGTTGAATCCAGTCCGAGTGCCTTATCAAGGTCGGCGGTATTTTTGATCAGCGGATCCATCACCGCCGGCCAATCCGGATCCTTTGCCTGAATGGCGGAAGCATCGAATGTTTCCTTGAGTACAGAATCCTGTGATGCAACTATTCCGAAAAAGATCAATGGAATAATCCGCTTCATAATACGCGCAAAGTCCTGTCCGGAATCCAGCCTTTTTTCCCATCGAGTAAACCGATCTCAACCCATCCGGGAAGCTGCTGTGTCAATTCCACTACAGATCCTTCATGAATCCTGAACAATATCTTATCATCCGTTCCCGCCGGTGCGCTCAGCGCTTCCACGATTGGCGTAATGACAACCGCGCGCTGATTCCCGGTAATATCCCAGTAAACATCAAGCATAAAGAGGTGAAGCGATATCACTGCAATAACCGATGGGAGCATGAGAACTCGGTAGGCAGTTCCGCGGATGAAACCGAACAATTTCCCAAACCAAACAGCGGCCGTCATCAGTAAGAAAAATCCGCCCAGGAAAAACAAATCGCCAAGCGTAACCTTTTGTTTTAACGATCTGTAATAATCGACGAAAAACATACCTTCCGGGAATTCAATCCTGTCCCTTACGTGTGCTCTTGCAATAGCGATATTGTGCTGCAAATCTTTATCTCTTGGATTGAACTGAAGTCCCTTTTCGTACGCCCAAATTGATTGGCCAATTTCGCCTTGCCTGAAATAAGCATTCCCAAGATTATAGTAGAGATCGGCATGTTCAACAGTATAGATCAACGATTCATAGAGGTTGGATGCATCTGAAAATTTATCCGCAGCAAATACGGCATTTGCTTTACCAAATAGACTGTCCGCCTGCGATTGCCCGCAAACCACAGAAACTAACAATCCAAGGAAACCAATGATGACTCGAATGCGGCTCACGATAACTGCTCATCTATTGTTGTTAAAACAGTTGCTGTTTCATCAATTAGCTTTTGCGTTTCGATTCCCTTTCCGGGAGCGTACCGTATGGCGTCACAGTCTGATAAAATCCGTAAAATATCCGAAAGAGACTCATCAGTAATTTTTGGGGTCAGCAAAGAGCGGACACCTGATGGATCCATTGCTTTTACATCCAATCCGCATTTTTCGGAAAGATACCAGTAAACCGTTCCTGATATTTCCGAATCAGGATTATCCGTGATATTCTGAAGAGATTTTAATGCTTTCCGTAAAGCTGCTTTCGATCGCCGCTGCGGTGCGGATGCAATCGCCTTTTTACGCGCTGATTCCAGCGGATATGGCGAAAGAAATAACAATGCGGCAAATCCATACATAATCCATGCTGTAATGCCGATCTTGCTTGACCCCTTTTTCAACCAGTCCGGCGCATCCGTTTTTATGTAATGAATATCTTCTTTCAGCAATTCTACTTCATTGCGCGAAAGTCCGGACAAGGCAGCTTCTTCACCTTTTTCGACCGACAATGTAAATCCCGGAGTTTTTGTCCGGTCCCATGATTCTGTCTGAGGATTAAAGAATGCAAATTCTACTTTAGGGATATAAACGCGGCCTTCTTCTCTTGGAATGAGAATATATTCAATCCTGAGCTCTCCTGTAAGCTTATCGCGAAGCGCTTCTTTTTGAAACACAGATGTCGGCGAATGCACTTGAACATCGTTTTGGAACTGCAGTTCCGGCATGCTGAATAAATTGAAATTTCCCGTTCCGCTAAGTTTTACCGTAAATGTTACCGCTTCATTCACCTTCACTTTTTCAGAGTCCAGATTTGAATCCAGTGAAAAAGTTCCCACGGCACCGGTGAAATCCGATGGTTTCCCGGATGGATACGGTTTTACTTTAATATCCAGCTTTTCCGATCGAATCACTTTTGGAACAGTTTGGGTGAAAAAAGAATCCATGAAAGGAGAATCAAAAAATGGATCTCTTTTTCTTTTTTGGCTAACAGACACAGCGGCATTCACGACCATCGGATCTACGGAAAGATTGCCTGTTTTTGTCGGGAAAAGTGCTGCTTCGTACAGCGTATAGACACGATATCGAATTCCGTTTACCTGCGTATCGCGATGCCTTGGTGCCGCCGGTTTCCGAAGGTCTTCCACCCAAAAACCCGTACCTTTCGGATACTCCACACCTGTGAGAGACAGATTGACTTTCGTGAATAATTTATAGGAGACCGTGATTTGCTCACCAACGTAGGCTGACTGTTTATCTGCCGCGGCGACAATAAAAATATCCGCATTCCCAGCGCCTCCTGATCCGTCTGCATTGACTACCATCGTGATTGGATTCGTTTTGTAGCGTTTACCTCCCATTGTAACGCTCAGTGGAGGAATGACAATTGTTCCGCTGTTATTTGCGATCAGCGTCCAAGTCAAGCTGCGGGAGCTTGCCATTTTCCCGTTTATCCACTGAATATTCGTCTGCTGAGCAGGACCGCTCACGATGGTGAAATTTTTAAGCAGCGGAGAAATGTCTACGGTCGGTGTATTGTCAGCGTCTTTCGCTTCCACCTTTAATGTGAACACGTCGCTGAGGTTTATGGTGCCTGCATCGACAGAAGCAGACACGCTAACCGCACCAATACGGGATAATCCGATTGTTGCTAAAAAGATAAATTTGTAAACCTGATTCACCAGTCTTTCTCAAGTTTGCGGGATTTTACGCGGGACATCTGTCGTTTCTGAAGGATTTTTTCATCTTCCTTCAAGGCATCTAAAATCTGTTCTGCATTGCGGATTTCTTCTTTTTCCTCTTCAGATGATTCACCTTGCTCAGGGTGTGTATCCTGATCTGATTGCTCTTCATTTCCCTTTTCTTCCTTGTTGGATTTATTGCTTTCGGATTCGTTTTCTTCCTGCTGCTGATCGTCCTCGCCTCTTTGCTTATCCTCCTGCTGTTCTTCATTATTCTGTTCGGATTCATGCTTTTGATCCTGTTTTTCCTGATTATTTTCGTCTTCTGAATTGGAATCCTGATTTTGCTGCTCTTCCTGCTGCTGTTCGGGTTGATAGCGCACCATTTCATAATTATATTTGGCATCATTGTCATTCGGGTTCAGCTCAAGTGCCTTCCGGTAAAAAGCCAGGCTTTCCTCATTCCGCTGCGCATTAAAAAGAGCATTTCCCATATTGTAATACGCTTTTGCTTTCAGTGCATCATCATTCGTATCCAAAGCACGCTCGAACGCTTCCATTGCTTTTTCCATATCACCTTTATTTAGTTCTGATGTTCCGATGCCGAAATGCGCCTTATCAGAAGATGCACCTTCGGCCAATGCTGATTCGTAATATGCTATCGCTTTATCGAATTCGCCTTTTTTGAAATGGGTCAATCCCTTGTCCTCCGCAAAAACAAAAGTCAAAGCGCTGGTCACGATGAGGAAAATAAATCTAATCATCATTTTTCTTACGCGATGTCGGATATAAAAATCCGATTGTCCAAAAAAGCATGGAAAATGCTGCAAATATCTGATACCTGTCCTCGAACTCGGAATAGACAAATGTTTTAAATGTCTGCTTTTCCATATCATCCACCGCATTGAGGAGTGCGTGAAATCCGCCTTTACGGTTGTCAAACCTCGTATAAATCCCGTTCCCTGCTCGTGCTACATCCCGCAGTATGCCTTCATTCAGCATTGAAGTAACCAGTTTCCCCTGCCTGTCTCTTTTATATTCGAGGTTGTTTTCTTTCTCCTTCGGGACAGGAATCAGCGATCCTTTCAGTGTTCCAACGCCAACCGTATGGATGGTCATTCCGGATGACGCGGCTTTCCTTGCGATTTCCACCGCTTCCCCTTCATGATCCTCACCATCGGAAACGAGCACAACCACTTTATGCTTTTGGCTTTCTTCTTGAAATCCTGAGATCGCCGTGTTGAGTGCAGAACTCAGCGAAGTACCCTGGGTTGGAATCATGCCTGTATCAATATTTTCGAGGAAAAGCTGGGCAGCTTCGTAATCAGTCGTCAGCGGGAGATAAAAATGACTGACGCCTGCATATACGATCATCGAAACACGGTCCCCTTTCAAACTGCGTATCACTTGAGAAATTTCGTATTTCGCTTTCTCAAGTCTGCTTGGCTTTACATCTTCCGCATTCATACTGCTGGAAACATCTACCGCAAAAATGAGATCAATTCCCTTGCGTTCTACTGGACTCAGCTTCACACCGATTTGCGGACCTGAAGCTGCGAGGATAAGCAACACAAGACTAAATGCAAACATCCACCCTTTTCGTTTTTTTCTCGATTCATCCAATCCAGAAAGCAGTGCATTTTGCACATTTACAGAACTGTCTTTCAGCCAGGATATTCCATTTCTGTTTTGCATCATCCAAAGGATCATCAGGATGGCAATCGGAATCAGGAGGAGCAGTAATACCGGATAACGAAATGCAATCATGTCCGTTTCCTAAGCACATGCCGTTCAAGGGATTCGGTTCCCAATCCCGCTAATAGAGCAGGAAGCAGAAACCACGCAAATAATTCCTCATACCTTGTGTATTCCTTCACTTTTATTTCGGTTCGTTCAAGGGCATTGATCTCAGCGTAAACATCATCGAGCGCTGAACTGTCTTTCGCGCGAAAATATTTTCCGCCGGTTTTATCAGCAATTTCTTTCAAGGTTTTTTCATCAATCACATTGCGCATATTGCCGCGTCCCGGAACAAAAGACACCGAACGGTCAGTGCCGGCACCAATGGTATAAATTTTTATGTCAAAACGGGATGCCAAATCTGCAGCAGTCAGCGGATCCAGCTCACCGGCGTTGTTACTTCCGTCCGAAAGAAGTATCATCACTTTGCTCTTCGCTAAGCTTGTTCTCAGCCTGTTTGATGCATTTGCTATGGCCATACCGATCGCTGTTCCGTCATATGCCTGTTCCGCAACCCGCACTTCGGAAAGCAGCCTGCGGACAACATCTTTATCTACCGTAAGCGGACACTGAATAAATGTTTCGCCGGCAAATACCAAGAGGCCCATTCTGTCGCCTTCCCGTTCCAAGATAAACCTATCCGCTGTCTTCTTCACAGCTTCGAGGCGGTTCGGGTCAAAATCTGTCGCTAGCATGCTGCTGGAAATATCAATAACGAGCACTATATCCACGACATCCATATTCGTTTCCTGAAGTGTATCTATCCGGCGCGGCCCGGCTAAGCCGATGATGATCAGCCCCAGTACGGCGAGTCTAAGCGTTTTTAGGACTTGTGCTTTCATCCTTCCCTTTTTCTTGATGCTTTCAGGGAAAATATGATGCGACGATACGGAAATTGTTCCCTCCAGTTTTTGCCCTGCCCTGCTCATCCAAATCCAAAGCAGAGGAATCAGGAAAAGGAAGATGAGCATCCATGGATGTGAAAACTCAATCATTGTAATAAATGATTGTTAAAACTGACAAAAATTATGTTCCTCAGTCATGGGTAAATACGCCTGCTTGTTCGACTCTACGACTGAAGGACAAAATTGTTTCTTCTTTGAAATAATTTCCGACAATCTGCAATCCTGCCGGGAGTCCTGATGAAAATTTGCCGGCAGGGATATTCAGGGCCGGAACGCCGGCAAGGCTCATCGGAATGGTGAATAAATCTGATAAATACATTGCCAGCGGATCGTCTGTATTTTCGCCGATTTTGAATGCGGCCGTCGGGGCTGTCGGAAGCAGAATCAAATCAACGGATTGAAATGCATCCGTAAAATCATGCTTGATGAGCCGGCGGACCTTTTGCGCTTTGGCATAATACGCATCGTAATATCCTGAAGATAAAATATAGGTGCCGAGCATTATGCGCCGTTTGACTTCCGGGCCAAATCCTTCCGAGCGCGTCTTATGGTACAATTCCTGAATATTTTTATTGGATGAACGATTGCCGTAGCGCACTCCGTCGAACCGCGCAAGATTCGAAGAAGCTTCCGCCATCGTCAGGATGTAATAGGTAGAAACAGCATACGGTGCATGCGGCAGATCAATATCTGCAACCTCAACGCCTTCCTTTTCACAAAAAGATTCCAGCACTTTCATTTTCTCTGTTAACTCGGGGTCGAGTCCTTTGGATAAAAATGACCTCGGAATTCCTACGGATTTCGGCAGCGGCGATTCAAGGCAATCTTTGAGATTTGGGACTGGCTCTGTCGAGGAAGTCGCATCTTTCGGATCGTGCCCGGCAATCGTAACAAACAGCGAGGCAGTATCTTCCGCTGACGTTGCAAAAGGACCGATTTGATCAAAAGATGATGCAAACGCCACGAGTCCGTAACGCGATACACGTCCGTATGTCGGCTTGAGTCCGTACACACCGCAGAACGAAGCCGGCTGGCGCACCGATCCGCCCGTATCCGAACCCAGCGCCATATCGGCGAGTCCGGCGGCAACGGACGCTCCCGAACCTCCGCTCGATCCGCCTGTCACACGCGTTTTATCGAACGGATTTTTTGACGGCCCAAATGCTGAATATTCCGTGGAAGACCCCATTGCAAATTCGTCACAGTTTGTTTGCCCTATAATAAAACCTCCTTCCTTTTCAATGCGGTCAATCACCGTTGCATTGTAAGGAGATGTGTACCCTTCCAGAACATTGGAAGAACAGGTTACAGGATCGCCCTTTATGGAAATATTATCTTTAACAAGAAGTGTTTTTCCGGACAGGATTCCGGATCCTGTTTCAGCGGAAGCGATGTCGGATTCATTCCGTGTTCGGATAACACAATTCAGATCCGATTTTTCTGCAATCAGGTTGAGCTGATTTTGGATGGACTCAGGCAATGCTGTCATGGTGAATGGAAACTAAAAACCCCGATTCTATAGTCTAAAACCGGGGCAAAAAGCATGGGAAAATATTAGTCGCTTTCAGAAGGTTTTTCGGCTTCTTCGGACGGACCGCTTTCCGGGTCGGCGGCATCTTCTATGGTCTTCTTGGTATCGTCCACCGCACCTTTGAATTCCTTGATTCCCTGACCCAGTCCCCGTGCGAGTTCGGGGAGCCGCTTGGCGCCGAACAAAAGCAGAATGACCAGCAAAATGAGAATGATCTCGGGAGCGCCAAGATTAAATAATGCGTATTCAATGAAATGATTGTCCATGGATTCTTCCTCCGAAGGTCAAATGTTTGATGTGAATGTACGGTGAAAAGCCATTGCAAGATTACCGGAAATATCTTAAAAAATAATATGCCACAGCAAGTCCGAGGATGGTCGTAATGTTTAGTTTAAGCATCAGGCCGAAAGACAGTGTCAGCACCACAAGATCAAGTGTGATCACACCCGAATCATTCCCGGCGAGGCCGGCAAGGCTGAATTCAACGCCTGTCAGAAAAAACTCTTTTACTACACCTTCAGGAAGTCCCCACGCCAAAAGTTCTCCGGCCACGGTGCCGAGGATCAGTCCGACAAAAAGCGTCAGTGCAACAAATCCGACTGATTTTTTAATCATGTCCGTTGCCTATTTCTTTTGCAACAACATCTTCATCGAAGCGGTTATTATCCAGCATCCATTTGAAAATGCTCCAAATAATATAGAGCGAAAAGACAGGAAACAGGATGATTCCGCGCAGCACAACCATGGAACTGAGCACTACAATGAGAGCCACAAGCCGAATGGTATTTTTCTTTCCTTTGCGAAAGGATAAAAGCGGAAATTTTGAAAACCGCACAGGGCTGACCATGAGAAATCCGAGCGTAGAAACGAGTACCAGCGCAATCCTGGGATCGCCCGTATCGCCCCAAATTTGCTGATTAAAGAGCATAAAACTCACAATCATAAGTGCATTTAGGGGTGTGGTAAGTCCGGTGAAATACGGCACCGGTTTTTCCGTTTGCATCACATTGAAGCGCGCGAGTCGGATTGTGCCGAATAGAAGCGGGATAAAACAGATGACGCCCCGCAACACCGGCGGAAGGCCGTTTCCGTACACGAGATACACCATCACAGAAGGCGTAACACAAAAAGACACCGTATCCGCAAGCGAATCAAATTCAGTCCCAAATCTACTGGAAATGCCTAAAAGCCGGGCAAGTTTTCCATCAATGGAATCGAAGAAGATCGCCACTAAAATCAGCCATGATGCTATGATAGGTTCTCCGCGCACGAGAAATCCAAGTGCGAGAAATCCCAAAAACATGTTGAACACTGTCGCTACGTTTGGAATAACATTTTTTCCGACACGCCTTCTTTTCTGTTCTTTTCCGTTCATGAAAATGTACCGATTGTGCTCATGCCGCCTTTGACGACTGTGCCGACTTCGACGTTGAGCGTCGCTGTTTTGGGGAATATAATATCCGTACGCGAACCAAACATAATATATCCGAGGCGGTCTCCCTGAGCCATTGCAGTTCCCGGATCTGCATAGCAAAAGATCCTTCTCGCAACGGCACCGGTGATCTGGCGGATGCGAATCGGGCCATTACTCGTTTCCATGACAATCTCCGTCCGCTGATTATCCTCGGATGCTTTGTGGTTGAATGCAGCGAGAAATTTGCCTTTGAAAAATTCCATAGATTTTACCGTGCCGCTCACTGGAACCCGGTTTACATGCACATTGAATACGCTCAGAAAAATGGACACCTGCACGACGTCATTGCCGACATCCGGATCGTTCACATCCTTGATCTGCACAACTTTTCCGTCCGCCGGCGAAAAAATAGTGTTTTCGTCCTTCGGAAAGGGACGCTGCGGATCGCGAAAAAAGAAAAGCGAAAACACGAATAAAAATCCGATGATCCCGTATGCTATTTTCAAAGCGGAATGATCCAACTTATACCCGAAATATCCTACGGCGAATGTCAGAATTAATAGAGGAATGAGAACGCGTTTTCCTTCAGGGGCAAGCAATTTAGTTTACCTTTCCGAGGCGAAGCGATTTTGTTCTGTATCTTCCGTTACGATATATCTTGAGGCTCAATTTATCACCGGACCGAAGATCACCTTCCTCGATAACCTTTCGAATATCTGACGATTTTCCAACGGAATTATTATTCACACGCACAATAATGTCGCCTGCTTCCAAACCGGAATTGTCTGCGGTGCTGCCGGATTCAACTTCCACGATCATTACGCCGGTATCAAAGGGAAGTTCGAGATACATCGCCAGTTTTTTCGTTAGCGCCTGCACAGTCAGGCCTGTTGCAAAACTGCGGTCCACTCTTCCGGTATTTTTCAGCTCATTTACAATACGTTTTGCGCGGTTGACGGGAATCGCAAATCCAATGCCGACCGAACCTTCTGAAAGCTGAGAACCTGTATAAATAAATGAATTTATCCCGATCACTTCACCATGAACATTAACTAGTGGACCTCCGCTGTTTCCCGGATTGATCGCCGCATCTGTCTGGATCATATCCTGATAAACCCGTCCTGCCTGAACCTGACCGAAATCCATGTCCACCGCACTGATAATTCCGGCTGTTGCCGTCGGCTGCTGATTCAGATCAAAAAGCCCGAACGGATTCCCGAGCGCAATTGCCCACTCGCCGATAATTAAATCGTCCGAATCGCCCATTGTTGCGTAGGGAAACGCATCGCCTTCAATTTTCAGCAGTGTCAGGTCGGTTACTCTGTCCGTTCCTATAACTTCCGCTTCATATTCCTTCCCGCCCGAAAGAGTTACAATAATTTCTGTCGCATTTTCAATGACGTGAAAATTGGTGATGATATACCCGTCCGGACTGATGAGGACACCGGAACCCGATCCTTTTACTCTTTGCCGGCTTCGGTACATTTCTTGAGGGAAAAAATAATCAAAGAATGGATCATTGAATCCGGTGCGATAACGGACGTTCCTGAGCTGGGTAACATTGATACTCGCTACAGCCGGGCTCACCTTTTCAATTGCCTTTACGATGGCAGACTGGCGTGAAGCGCTAACATCATCCTGAGCAATCACCGAAGCAGCCATTAGAAAGCATACTCCCAATAAAACCATTCTACGGATCATAGATTACCTTTTCCAATCGCAGTCCCTGTGGAGGCGCTTTATAAATCCTGACATTTTCTGCGGGCTTGTTCACTAGTTGCTGAAATGCTTCCATTGTAATTTTTCCTCGCGATATTTCCACCATTGTGCCGACAAGATAGCGAACCATGTGGTGCAAAAACCGGTTGGCTTTAACCTCGTAATTTACGATTCCCTCTTTTTCGAACCACGCGGAATGACTCACATTGCAAACCCTGTTTTCCACTTCGGGGTTCTGTTTAGAAAAGGATGTGAAATCATGTTCTCCAACGATGCAGCCGGCAGCGTTATTAAGAATATCAAGATTGAGCGGACCGGTTTGCCAGACAAGATTCCCATCGAGAATATTGCCATCCGTTCTGCAGGTGTAAACATATTTCCGCGCAGTAGCTGAAAACCGTGCATGAAAATCCGATTTCGCCGCACCACAGGAATTGATTCTTACGCTGCCTTTCATATTCCCGTTGATAGCATCTTTGAGCTTGCAGGACGGCATATCCGTATCAAAATCAAAGTGGGCAACCTGTCCGGAGGCGTGGACGCCGGAATCGGTCCTGCCGGCGCCTGTTACAGAGATTCTTTTTCCTTTATTCAGTTTCGATAATGCCGACTCAATTTCCTCCTGAACAGTTGGACCATTGTCTTGCTTTTGCCAACCTGAAAAGGATGAGCCGATATATTGAATTTCTATTTTAAAACGGGGCAAAATGGTGAAATGCTACAAACGCAGTAATAGTGATAAGCAACTTTAATCCATCCAGTATACCGAACGGCACAAATTCCGCAACACCTCTGGGCACATGATTTCCGTAGCCCCGCAGAGACATCGCAAGCGAGGCAGTGCCGGCGCGGTTCAATTGAAATATCAAAAAGCCCGGCAGATCACTGAGCAATGATTTCGTTTTCTTGAGCCAAGCCATATCTTGGTTCAAACCGAGAGAAGCATGGGATGACTGCAGTTGTGCCCACTGCCTCTGAATAGATGGATAAAAACGCAGTGTTAACCCAAGGAATAGAAATATATCTTCAACTTTTTGCCACGGCTTTTCCATCCGTGACCAAATGCTCCTAACAGATTGAAATACACTGTTCTTTCGTTCACGTTCCAGATAGGCGCTCATGCACAGGCCGGCAAGCAGAAACCTTAGCATCGAAAAGGAACCCGATTGAAGTGCTTCAACCAATGAAATATTTGAAAAGATCAGAGAACTGATCAAAAATATGCCCAGCAGAATTGGGAAAAATAAAACAAGGTGCCTGACGCGCTTCCACAAAACTGCAAATGCAGTTTGCTGCAACAGGACTATACCTGTCAGGCAAACTGCATGCAGCATCCATAAAGACCAGGAATCCGATACAAGTGCAGATATGGCAAATCCAGTAAAAAAAGCTGCTTCTGTCAGGGGATGCTTCAGCATATTAAAATCTTATGGTAAATGCCAATGACGTGGTTTTTGATTCAACATCAACTTTCGGCAGAATGGTGACTTCCGCATCGTTCTGCACGTTTTGCAAGTATGCTGCATCAATTGCTGAAATAACATGGTTTAGTACAATTCCTCCCACCAGGAAAGACGTCGCTTTTGCTAGGCGGTCTCCTCTGATTCGCATTCCTTCAAACCGCGACCTGTTCCCCGAATCATCCCAGGACCAGTTCCATTCTTCATCCAGAGAATAAAGCGCATCATTTTCCCGAAACCGAAGATGTTCCTGGTTGTAAGCATCCCGGTTCTCATAATTCCCGATGTCCACCCAAAAGTCGCGAGTTTTCCCGCTGATGTCCACACCGGCATAGTCAGCAGCAAAAGCGATATATTCCCTCTCCTGAGATTGCGCAGCAGTGTACGTGCCTGCCACACTCAGCCACAGCATTGCTTCGGAAAGAAAGAAAACTTTAGAGCGCACTGGATTGTTTAGCGTTTTTTCTCCCCAGCCCGGTATCAGAAATGATTTTACCACTGGAGACAAGTGCGACACTTCAGGCTGGTTTTTTTCCTGCGCAAACAGCGAAACGGTCATTAATAGAATTGTTAAGGTTTTCTGGCCCATCCGAGTCCTATAAATCCAATGGAAATTAAGCTAATCATCCACCCAAATGCGTCGCCAAATCTTGAATAAAATGATGGCAATTTCACGGGAGTGACTTCAGCAAGAACAATGCCCTGTTCATTGAAAGCGATTCTTCCATCATGCTCACCGCTGGGATGAAAAAAGCCGGATATTCCTGTATTCGCGCTTCGAATCACAGGCACACGGTTTTCCACGGCCCTCAGTCTTGCCAGTTCAAAATGCTGGTAAGCGCCGGATGTGTGCAGCCACCATCCGTCATTTGTCTGAATCGTCAGCATTTGCGCACCTTTCCTGACAAACTTCCGCGCAACACTAGGAAAGCTGGAATCATAACAAATCATGTTGCTGAATATGAGCGAATCCATTTCAAACATCGTATAGTTTCCGCCGTATTCAAAGTTCCCCATGAGACCAATGTTGAATGAATCCAGAAAAGGCAACACATCAGAAAGAGGAACATATTCTCCAAACGGCACCAGTTTCAGTTTGGTATACATGGTTTTGCTTTCATCGGGCTTCAAGAAAATGGTACTGTTGAAATATCTCACATTCCCTTCCTGATCCGTGCGTTTATCTGGAATTCCAGTGAGTAGAGGAATACCTGTTTCCTTAATCCGATTCATGATCGGCCGTATTGTAACAGCATTCGTACGCAAATAGGTCGGCAGTGCAGATTCCGGCCAGAGGACAAGATCAGGATTCAACGTGTTTGCTTCCGCATGTAAAGAATCCATCAGCGAAAAAATCGCATTCCGCTTAGCCTGATCCCATTTATCAACCGCATTCACATTGGGCTGTACAACGGCAATCTTGACCGTTTCTCCTTCGGGCTGGTTCCACATCCATAAACGAATTCCGCCAAACAGCCAGGGCAGCAGGACAAGGATAACCGGAAAGGCAGGCGATACTTTTTTATGGGTAGATACTAGCAGCCCGTATAAAGCCGCATTGACCAAAATAATCCAAAATGACACGCCGTACGTTCCGGTAATTTCAAGCATTTGAATCACCGGTAAATATGTTGATTGGGTTACAGCAAGATTAATCCATGGGAATCCGAGCGAACCGAATGTTCTCAGCAGCTCCATCGTAATCCAGAGAAACGGCGCCGCCATAAGGCCTTTTCCAGTTCTTCCATGAATAAAGGAAACGAGCGCCGCAAATGCCGCCCACCATATTGCGAGATAAAAGACTGCGCCCGCCATCGACAGCATACTCACCCACAACGGCGCTCCGGTATTCAAACCAATCCAATAAAGCGAAATAAAATTTGCTGTTACCGATGAAAGATACGCCCATTTTGCCGCCATGCGGGGTGTCTCATTCAAAATGAGGTGTAGAATCGGAATAAGCCCAAACAGCGCTATAAATCCCAGCGGAAGCGGCGGATAGGCGATGCCTATCAGTAATCCCGAAATAACGGCAAGCTGGAAGGCCGGCCTGTTGAAAAAATTAACCACTGCGTTTCTTATCAAGGTATTGCTGAAGCATGATAGCGGCTGCAGTTTGGTCCACCAAACCTTTATCCTTCTCCATCTTTAACTCCTGCTCAATTAATGCACGTTTAGCGCTCACCGAACTAAGTCGTTCATCTTCCTCCTTTGCGGAAATTCCAGCTTTTTTCAATGCTGTTACAAACTTTCGCACAGATTCCGTCTGTCTTGAATCACCGCCCTTCATCCTGAACGGCATGCCGACTACAACCTCTTCAACTTCCTGGGCATCTATTTTTTCACGGAGCTGTGCGATGAGGTCTTTCTCCGATGAAAATGTAATGGTTTCAAGCGGGCTCGCGATAAGATGTGTTGGATCGGATAGTGCCAAGCCAATGCGCGCCGAACCGTAATCAATTCCTAAAATTCTTCCCATGATAGTGATGGTGTTTTTGAATCGGGATTTGTACAATCCCTATACTTGCGGTTAACGTTCCGCCCGCTCAATATGATCCACACCATTTACCTTTTTAATTTTCCGGATGATGCGGTCAAGCTGGCGGATATTATTCACCTGGACAATGAAATGCGCGGTGGCAACCGAATCTTTCCCCCTCATATCCACGCTTTTGATATTGATGTTTTGCGAAGAAATGGATTCCGTGAGGTCTTTTAAAATACCCTTCCTGTCCTGTCCCGTTATCTTTAAGCGGACATTGAAAAGGTCCGTTTTGGCTACATCCCAGTCAACCGGAACGAGCCTGTCTTTTTGTTCATTGAGCAGCGGGAGGCTCGAGCAGGTTGAACGGTGGACCGTGAGCCCTCGTCCTCGAGTAATAAATCCTAGCATTTCATCTCCGGGAATCGGATTGCAACATTTGCCGAATGACACCATCACATCCTTAATTCCCTGAAGCTGGACGCTTTTTTTCCCTTTTCCGGTAAAGCTGAAACGTGAGGGCTTTTCTTCTTTCAAATCGAATTCGGGATTGGTATCGGGTGCGATTTTTTCGAAAATTTTTCTTACCGTTAACGATCCATTTCCGATTGCCTCCAGCAGCTGATCTTCGTTCTGGAATCCAAATTTCTGAAATGAGGATTTAATCTCTTTTTTAAGACCAAGCTTTTTTAAACGCCTCAGAGTTTTGACCAGGATTTCTTCTCCCAGCTTTAAACTTGCTTCAATATTGGACTGTTTAAGAAAGCGGTTAATTTTATTTCGTGCCTTGGACGTAACAACAAATTTTAGCCAGCCGTAATTCGGGTTTTGATTCTTGCCAGTGATAATCTCCACCAAATCACCGTTCTTCAGTTCGGTGTTCAGCGGCACCACTACATGATTGACCTTTGCTCCTAAGCATTTCATGCCAACCTCGGTATGAACCTTAAATGCAAAATCGATCGGCGTGGATGAAACAGGCAGCTGCACCAATGCGCCTTTAGGCGTAAAAACAAATATTTCATCACTGAAAAGGTCGATTTTTAGCAAATGCATGAATTCACGGGGATCGCTCTCTTCGCTTCTTAATATCTCCAATAATTCCCTGAGCCAACCCACCTGCGAATCTATTTCCTTGGTATCACTTCCTTTACCTTCTTTATAGCGCCAGTGTGCAGCAACACCGATCTCCGCCGTAGCTTCCATGTCTGCCGTTCTAATCTGAATCTCTACCAGCTGTTTTTCCGGCCCTACAACTGTGGTATGAATGGATTGATAGGCGTTTGATTTAGGAGTGGCAATAAAATCTTTGAATCGTTCCTGAACCGGATTGTAATTCTGATGAATCACGCCCAAAGTAAGATAGCAATCTTCCATCTTATCAACGATCACCCTGATTGCTTCTTTGTCATATATTTCATCAAATGTTTTATCCTGTGAAATCATTTTTTTGTAAATCGAATGATGGGATTTAGGCCTTCCATACACATCTGCCTTTAAATCATAGGCGGATAATTCTTTGTTAAGGGCAGTTGTTACTTTTTTAATGTAGCGTTCACGCTCTTTTGTTGTGGACTTTAGTTTGGAATCAATTTCTTTATAGGCCTTGGGGTTCAATGTTTTAAACACCAAATCATCCAGCTGCCATTTTACTTTTGCCATTCCAAGCCGGTGGGCTAGCGGAGAATAAACATCCCGCGTTTCTATGGCTATGCGGTGCTGTTTGATGCGCGGTATATACTCAATGGTACGCATATTGTGAAGCCGATCTGCGAATTTGATAATGATTACCCGAATGTCCTTTGCCACGGAAAGTAGCATTTTCATGAAATTCCCGGCCTGCTGTTCCTGCCGCGTAGAAAATTCAATATCGCCGAGTTTGGTCACTCCCTCCACGAGAACAGCAACATCCTCACCGAAATTTTCAGCAAGGTCATCATGAGAAGCTTTTGTATCCTCAACCGTATCATGAAGCAGGCCGCCCATGATCATGGTTGGATCCATATTCCACGAAGCGAGTATTTCGGCAACCGCGATGCAATGCTCAAAATACGGCGCACCGGATTTGCGCTTTTGGCCTTCGTGGTGGCGGTCTCCATATTCGTACGCCTTCCACAAAATTTCCTTCACATCTTCGGGATCCATGCCATTCGGAACCGAAACCTGATCATACAATTTCAGGAATGATTTCGGATATTCGCCTGCAAGCTTTGGCACGAACCGTGCAAGCGGGTTCTGCATTAGAAGGGAACCTCAGCTTCCAAATCTGAAAATGTCGTAAGATTTTCGAATCGAGCGTATCTATCGATAAATGTAAGATTTATATTTCCTGTGGGGCCGTTACGCTGCTTGGATAAGAGCAGTTCCACTTTCCCCCGGTCGTCCTCATCTCTGCTGTAAACATAGGGGCGATACACAAACATAACAACATCAGCATCCTGTTCTATAGCTCCGCTCTCGCGCAGATCAGACAGCTGAGGCCGTCGATCGCTGCGCTGTTCCGTTGCACGCGAAAGCTGCGATAGCGCGACTACAGGAATGTTCAATTCTTTTGCCAGTGCCTTGAGAGACCGAGAGATGACCGAAATTTCTTGCTGGCGGTTTTCCACGCCTTTCGGCCCCGACATAAGCTGGAGATAATCAATCATCAGCATGCCGATATCATGTTCCGCCATCAGGCGCCTTGCTTTTGCACGTAATTCCAATATACCGATGGACGGAGTATCATCGAGATACATCGGCGCTTCCGCAAGTGTCCCGACAGACACACTCAAATTTTGCCATTGCGATTTTGGCAGTTTCCCGGTTCGGACGAGATGCGAATCCACCCGTGCCTCGGCGCAGAGCATACGCATAGCAAGCTGGTGGCTCGCCATTTCCAGACTGAAAAACCCGACAGATTTCTGATGATCTATAGCGGCGTTCCGAGCTATGGTCAGTGCAAGTGCAGTTTTTCCCATTCCCGGCCGTCCGGCCAATACGATCAATTCGCCCTTTTGAAAACCGGAAGTCATTTCATCCAGATCAAGCAATCCTGTCGGCACACCGGTCACCGTTCCTCCGGAAGAATGAATCTTATCGAGGTTCTCAAAGGTTTCCTGAAGAATCGGGTCCAACTGTTCAAACCCGCCGCGCAGGCGGCCCTGCGTAATAGAAAATATTGCCTGCTCTGCAGCATCCATGATATCATCAACGTCCTGCCTGTCATCGTAGGCATTTTTGGTCAAATCATGTGAAATTCTGATCAATTCCCTGAGCATTGCTTTTTCAAGGACAATTTTGGCATAATGCTCAACATTTGCTGTCGTCGGAACAGATTCTACCAAACCGGTGATGTAGTATGCACCACCAACATTCTCCAGTTCTTTTTGTTTTTTCAGCTGATTTACGATCGATACCGTATCCACCGGTTCTCCTTCGTTGAACATCTGAATCATTGCGCGAAATATTTTTGCATGCGCTTCCCTATAAAAATGCACATCGGTTATCCATTGCAGCACCTTGCTTACCGCCTCTTTGCTGGAAAGCATAGCGCCAAGCACAGCCTGTTCCGCTTCATTAGACTGCGGCTGAACGTTTAGAATCTGCTCCTGATTTTCTGCCATCTATCTATGCCTCTAAGTAATCCCTAATTTTTTTGAAATCTTCCCATGTCGGCCGTTTCAAATTCTCATTGCGCAGTAATGCCGCCGGATGGTATGTGACGATCAATGGCGTTCCATGATAATCATGAATAACATTTCGCATACTTTTCAACGGTTTATCCACACGCAGGAGGGTTTGTCCGGCCACGCGTCCCAAACTAACAATAAGTTTAGGCTTAATCAACCGTATTTGCTCCAAAAGATGCGGTTCGCACTGCTCAACTTCGTTAGCAAGCGGATCACGGTTTTCCGGTGGTCTACATTTTAGGACATTACAGATGTAAACATCTTTCTCACGGCTGCGGCCGATCGCTTTTAGTATCTTGTCCAGTAAGAACCCTGCACGGCCAACAAAAGGCTCACCTTTCAGGTCTTCATCGCGTCCGGGGGCCTCGCCGATAAGCAACAAACTGGCATTGGGGTCACCAACACCAAAAACAAATTTGTTTCGCGTTTGTCCCAAAGGACACTTCTGACATTCACAAATGTCACGATGAAACGCATCCAGTTCACCGGGATTAGCTAACGGTTCCGAATCCGGATCTTTAAAATTCAGATATAATTCATCCCCGAAAATGTCACGAACCTGTTTCAGGTAACGCCGTGCAGGATCGGATAATCGAGGTTTCAACAGATTACATTACAGGTCTAAAGTTTCTGCCTGTCTCCATTCCAGTTTGCCATCAAAAAACTCTTCCATTGCCTCTGTGGTTGGTTTTTCCTTTTCTTCGTAATCCTCAGGGTCTCTTTGAGGAATTTCATCCAAAACGCCAAATTCATCCGGATCCTCCTCCATAAAACTTTCTTCAATCAGGCGATCCTGCATAATCTGGCGAGCGCGCTTGGCTACCACCACAACAGCCGCATAGCTATCTACATTCTGCTCTTCCATTTTCTTCATTGAAATAGGCTTAACTGCCATCAGATACTCCTTTTGTTCTATTGCTGATAAGTTCAATCAAATCATTAACGGCCTGGTCCAGATCATCATTGATTACCTGGTGGTCAAACCGTTCTCTGTAAGGATATTCTTCCCTTATTCTTTCAAGTCTTTTTTCAATCCGCTGGGGCGAGTCTGTTCCCCGTTTTTCAAGCCGCTTTCTCAAATGATCTTCGCTTGGCGGAGAAATAAAAATGGTGACAGTCTCTTCTGGGTACAGTGATTTTATCGACATGGCGCCTTTCACATCTACTTCCAATAAAATCTGTGCATTGTTTTTCCTGGCTTCCTCAAGAGTTTCTGTCAGCGTGCCGTAAAAAAAATTTCCATGGACTTCCTCATGCTCAGCAAATGCATCTTCTGCGAGCTTATGCTCAAATTCTTCACGCGAAATAAAATGGTAGTCATGTCCATCCGTTTCGTTGCTTCTCTTCGGTCGAGTCGTGCAGGAAATTGAAAATTCTAGGTCGGAAATTCTTTCCTGAAGTTTCCGGCACAGGGTTGTTTTTCCCGTACCGGACGGCGCCGATATCACGATGAAATTCTTCATAAGACATTTTGCACCTGTTCACGCATTCGTTCTAGTTCATTTTTCATTCCGACAACTCTGTTCACACCGGTGTCAGATGTAATTTTTGATCCAACTGTATTCACCTCACGCCCCACTTCCTGCAGGATAAAATTGAGACGCTTGCCAACCTGTCCGTACGTATTGAGCAATTCGGTAAACTGTTCCATGTGGCTGTCAATGCGCACCACTTCTTCTGTTACATCCGCTTTTTCTGCTAGGATGGCAATTTCCTGAATCATCCTGTTTCCGTCAATTTCGATTCCGCCGGCAAGATCCTTAACCTTGGATGCATATTTTTTTGACCGCGATTTTGTTTCAGAGTCTGCAAGCTTTTTCAAATTTTTCAGGGATCGTTTGATCACGGCAGTTCGGCTTTTCAAATCCTTGTATAATTTTTTCCCTTCTGCTTTCCGCATTTTCTCCGCCTGCGCACATGCTTTTTTGACGGCTTCCGCCACACCGTCCATTTGCGTCTCTCCTTCTTCTGAAGTACTGAAAAGATCATCTGCGCGAATTACATCCCCTAAAGAAATACTGACATCAAATTCTTTTTCGACCGATGCAACCGCATCAGCGATGGATTTCATTTTCGCTCGGTTGAACACCAAACCACCCGAACCATTCTGGCTGACCGATTTGATGGACAGCGCGATGGTTCCACGCTGAAGGGAATCGGACAGCATTTTCCGGATTTCCTGTTCTACGGAGGGATCCAATTCCATACCGCGAATTTTAATGTCTAGAAAGCGACCGTTTACCGCCCGAACCTGAGCGGTAATGTGCCTTCCGGATGCGGATACACTTCCGCGGCCGAATCCTGTCATACTCTTAATCATCATTTACTTTCGAAAAAATCTTTGGAATTTACCTGAGATATTACTTTTAGAACAACTGGAATGAATTGCGCTAAAGAATTGTTTTTATCCGTTCCATTATCCATTCTGGATTGACGGAAAATGAAATAAAATGGCTCGTTCCTAGAGCGCTTCCCGCCGGAGCGGTTTGAAATGCATAATCAATAGCAGCAAATGTCCAGCGAAGTCCGAGACCCGCCGTGTAAGCCTTTGACCGGTTTCTTCCTAATCGAACGGACACCTTTTCCTTTACCGTCGTTTCCAGTCCCCACCGAATATCCGCACCTGCTTTATCCAATATTTGAAAATCATCATCAGGCGTTTCCCCTGAAGGATCAATCAGCAGATCCGCTGCCAATCCGACTGACACTGGGATTCTCTCAGAAGTGATCTGCTGGTAAAAGCCGACCGCTGCCTGCGGTGCCGAAGCTTCAATGGATCCGTTATCCCAAACGATCCATGAAGAAGAAACATCAGATAGATTAATGCCGAGCGCACTACCGTTCCACAATCGGTAAAGAAAACCCACATTCAATCCGAATCCTGTACCTAGGTTTTGACCAAGGGAATGATGAAGTCCTTTGATTCCCAAACCGAATTTCATTTTTCCCGCCGTCCAATTTTTCGTTGCCATAACCGCCAGCTGCCGGTGATTAAAAGAAACAGCGTTGCTTTCATCCAGCCGCTCGCCGTCATTGAGAATGCCATCGCCTTCACCGGCATCACCGGTTCCCGGCTGACCATCTTCACCAAAATCCAGCAGAATATTCCGTGTATCCGCGATATTTGAGATTCCTTCATGAAGAACGATAATGCCAATCGGCCAGCGAAGGGAATTCGAAAGCGAAAATGCGCCAAGATCGCTGTTTATGAGTCCTGCGAATCTGCTTTGGTGGGCGTAGGTAAGGCCAAATTCCGAAATCCCCGGATCGAGCGCAGGATTGAACAAAGGGCCAATCGCGCCGCCGCCGGAGGCAGTCAGCGTATTCCCGAGTGCCAAGGATCGGCCGTCGCCGGCATTGGCGAAAATTTCCCAGCCGTACCGCACCCAATATGTTTCGGCATTCGCTAATTGGAAAAAGAGAACAAAATAAAAAATGGTTCGGCGTATCATGAAAGGCCGTGTTTTTTCTTGAGTTTATCAAGCGTTTCCAACGCTTCAAGCGGAGTCATGTTTTCTATGCTCATGTTTTCAATATCTTTTTGCAGTTCGGATTCTTTATCCTCAAACAAGGATTGCTGGTTAGACGCCGGCTGAGGCGGCGCGGTTCCTTCTTCTTCCTGCTGGCTGATATGATGCGCAAGAATTTCAGATGCTCTTTTGATAACGCTTTTAGGAAGGCCCGCCATTTTTGCGACATGAATACCATAACTCCTGTCTCCCGGTCCCGGAAGCACTTTCCTGAGAAAAACAATTTTATCGCCGAATTCTTTGACAGCGGCGTGATGATTTTCCAATCGTTCGAGCGAATGTTCCAAATCAGTCAATTCATGATAATGGGTTGCAAATAGCGTAAGCGCAGCGCAATCCGAATTATTATGCAGAAATTCTGTAATCGCCCACGCAAGTGAAAGTCCATCAAATGTTGCGGTGCCCCGCCCGATTTCATCCAACAGTACAAGGCTGTCTTTTGTGGCATTATTTAGGATATTTGCCGCTTCATTCATTTCCACTAAAAAAGTGCTCTCGCCACCGGCCAGATTATCGCTTGCGCCTACCCGCGTAAATAATTGGTCAACGCATCCGAGTTTTGCAGATTTTGCAGGAACAAATGATCCAATCTGCGCCATGAGTACAATTTGCCCAATCTGACGCAAATATGTGGATTTCCCTGCCATGTTTGGACCTGTAATTAAATGGATCTGGCTGGATTTGGAATCCATCTTGAGATCATTCGGAACAAACCGGTCGGTTGCCGGCAGCAGCCGTTCGACAACAGGATGACGGGAATCCTTCAAATCCAATTCAATTTTCTTTACCATTTTCGGCTTTGTATAGCCGTTCGCAAGCGCCGTTTGAGCAAATGCGGAGAGCACATCCAGCCGGTTCAATATTTGAGCATTGGCCTGAATCGGCCGGTTTTCCGCTAAGACTTCGCTGCAAAGATTAAAATACAATTCCGATTCTATTTCTCTGATTCGTTCATCTGCTGTCAGAATCTTTTCCTCGAATTCCTTGAGTTCCGGTGTGATGTAGCGCTCAGAATTGACCAGTGTCTGCTTGCGGATATATTCTTCGGGAACCTGTGCCTGGTGTACTTTTGTCACTTCGAGGTAATATCCAAACACTTTGTTGAATCCAATTTTCAGTGACTGAATTCCGGTCCTTTCCCGTTCCGATTTCTGGAGGTCCGCAATCCACTGTTTTCCGCTGGATGACAAGGACCTCAGTTCATCAAGTTCCGCATGCACGCCATCCTTTATGATGCCGGCTTGCTGAAGATTTGCCGGCGGATCATCCCTCAACATGTCCCTAATATTTTTTACGATTTTGGAAACATCTACAAAGGATTTTGTTAGACGTGTTAGAGCGCTATTCCCGAAATCATTCACCAAAGATTTAATTTCCGGGATGCGTTCCAGCGAATGGCAAAATCCTGCTAATTCCCTCGGCATCAATTTTTGTTTGCTGCATTTTCCGATTGCCCTTTCCAGATCAGTCAATTCGTTAAAAATGATGCGCAAATCATTCAGCCGGTTTTTATCCGATGCAAATCCATCCACACAATCATGCCTCATTTGAATTTGCTTCACATCGGTCAATGGACGGTAGAGCCAGCTCCGCAGAAGCCTTCCGCCTCCGGCAGTGCACGTTTCATCCAAAATATCTATCAGAGTTCCGTGCGTTCCCTGTGTTGCCAGCGATGCAAATATTTCAAGATTTCTGACCGTAAATGCATCCAGATTCATGATGCCTTCTTCCCGAACAGGCTTCACGGTTGATACGTGGGTTAGACTGCCGTTTAAATTTTTCTCAACATGATGGAATATCATTCCGCCTGCCGTTACTCCGGCCGGTAAAGCATCGCATCCGAATCCTTTAAGGGACTTTACATCAAAATGATTTTTCAGAATCCGCTCGGCTTCGCGCTCATCTATTGCCCAGTCTTCAATCCTGGAAATAAACGGACGCAGTTCCAGAAACCAGTCCTGATCCGAAACGGTCTCACTCTCCGCGATCACTATCTCGTGTGGGCTGAATTTTCTGAGGATTTCAACCAGATCAACACCTGCGCATTCGCCAATAAGGAATTCGCCGGTAGAGGCATCCAAAAACGCAAAACCGGTAATATCCTTCGTAAACGTTAACGCACCTAAAAACCGGTTCGATTTCTCATTCAGCGTCTGATCGGATGTAATCGTTCCCGGCGTCACCACTTCCGTTACTTCCCGCTTTACAATTCCTTTTGCATCCTTCGGATCTTCCACTTGTTCGCAAATGGCAACTCTGTGTCCTGCCTTTACCAATTTTGGGAGATACTGATCAAGCGCGTGGTATGGAAAACCTGCAAGCGGAACTTTCCCGGCCGCACCGTTCGAGCGTTTAGTCAGAACTATTCCCAAAATTTTTGCGACTGTTTTTGCGTCCTCATCAAATGTTTCGTAAAAATCTCCCATTCTAAAAAGAAGTATCGATTCAGCGTACTGGCGCTTCACTTCCTCGTACTGCCTCATAAGCGGTGTGGATTTTGCTTTATCCGCTGCCATCAGATGTCATGCCCTTTTATGCGGATGTTGCCGCTGCGGTCGGTCCACCCTCTGCCGTCGCAAAATTCAAGAAGCGGTATTGCGGATTTTCGGGACGTTCCCGTCATTCCCTTAAAGGTATTCACATCCAGTGAGTCATTCTGTTTAAAAAAGGCCTGCAGTTCATTTTGCAGAGATTTTGATACGTCCGAATGTATCCAAAAGGAATCACCGACCATATCCACGGCGCCTTCATCTTTTAGGATATGAAGCAGCTCAAGCGCTTTTTTCGGTTCCAATTTTATGGTTGCTATAATGTCGTTTGTTTTTGAAAGCTGGAATCCCTGGCCTTTGATCCATTGTGAAATGGCATCAGCACTCTTTCTGTCGTCTTCGTTCAACTTCACTTCGTGATCTATCAATGCAAATCCGGACGCCGCTTCCTTCGCTTTACCTGCAGAAATCAAATCAGCCAGAACCAAGTTTACAACGGATGATGACAAATTCAATTTGGACTGAATGGTATCCGCATTCACAGATTTTTTGTAAGGATTCGATCTGTGAAAATCCGTTAAAAAGTTCAATACGCTTTCTTTGTGTCCACTTTCAGAATCCGGATGGATTAGCAGGCCGTTCTCAATGTGCAGATCGGCTTTTTCAGAAATGGATAGAATGTCCGCTTCTGATACATGGAAATGCCGAGCATATTCTAAAACAGATTTCGGATTCTTCTGGTTAAAAAGCACCCACTGATTCAGCCTACCAGCAGAATCTTCGGAAAGGTCATTCAGCCATTTTCTAATTATTTCTCCCTTTGGCGGATGCGGATCGAGAACAACGCCGCCGGCAATAGTGTCCATAGGCGAATATGACCGAACGATTACCTTATCATCCATCGCGGCAGATACAGGTTTTTCAAGCGTTACCAGTACAGTATTAGAATTGCCTTTCCCAATGGATTTTGTTTCATACATGGAAACCCTTCCCAAAACCTCTGCTGTTCCGATATGGAGGCGGATACGCTGTTTATCTTTTAGCTTCCAGCGAGTGTCCGGCAGCATTGTCACCTTCACAGCTATGCGCTGTGTCGACTGCATCCATCCTACCGAATGTAATTCGCATCCGCGCCAAAGCTGATCTGCTTCGATGCCTGTGATATTCACTGCGGCGCGATCGCCGGTATTTACCTTATCTGTTTCGGCAAGATGCGTTTGCATTCCGCGCACTTTTACTTTAAGAGTTTCCGGAAGCACTTCAATGCTATCGCCTTTTTCCAGTGTCCCGGATAACACCGTTCCCGTAACGACAACACCGAATCCTTTTTTATGGAACACCCTGTCAATCGGCATGCGGAAAATATCAGAATCTTTTTTGGCTTCT
Organism: Fidelibacterota bacterium; assembly: GCA_030746535.1. Taxonomy (GTDB): domain Bacteria; phylum Fidelibacterota; class Marinisomatia; order Marinisomatales; family TCS55; genus JAAZYX01. The sequence continues at coordinate 7,956 of JASLML010000016.1, read as the reverse complement.
CTTGATTCGGTTTTGGAAATGAGCGCTTTTCGAATGTCATCAATACCTTCGCCGGTAACCGTTGACGTCGGAATGATCGGCGTATTGGGAAAAGGAGTATCCTTCAGCAATTCCTGTATATCCGCTGAAACAAGTGCGATCCAGTCTGTATCATTTACCCTGTCAGATTTCGTTAGTGCAACCACACAGCGTGGAATGCCGAGGTGCGATAAAATGTGGATATGCTCTCTGGTTTGCGGCATAACGCCGTCATCGGCAGCGACGACAAGAAGAGCAACATCAATGTTTGAAACGCCGGCCACCATATTACGGACGAATTTCTCGTGACCGGGAACATCAATAATGGTTACAGATTCATCGAGATAAGCGAAACCAAGATTGATGGTCATGCCTCTGGACTGCTCTTCATCGAGGCTGTCGGTGTTGGTTCCGGTAAGCGCTTCCACAAGGGACGTTTTCCCATGATCAATATGCCCCGCCGTTCCAATGACAAGCTGGCTCATGGATTACACCTTGTTGATGGCGTCTGTGACTGCGGCGTGCTGTCCGGGAAGAATGGCTTTTAAATCTATGTAAAATGCCCGGCCTGAGCAGTAACCTATGACCGGAGTTTCTAAGACACGAAAGGCGGCAGCTAGTTGAGATGCGGAACCATTTTTCGGACTGCACTTGATTGCCGCACTTTCGAGCCGTGTATCGGGAAGCGAACCGCTTCCTGCTTCCGTTTCTGTATCAACAATTGATATTCCTAGTGACTTCTGCCGGCTTTTTGAAACGCCTTTCAGAATTTTTTCCGCACACTTTTTTAATGTTTGCCTGGAAACTGACAATAAACTCAGCGCCAGGTTGGACGACGGATTTCCGTAATTCCGCAATGTTTCATCCAGCAATGCAATGGTCCATTTATCACAGCGCATGGTACGGTAAACCGGATTCTTATGGATGGAAGCAATGTGTCTTTTCTTTCCGGCGATCAGTCCGGACTGCGGTCCGCCGAGCAGTTTATCACCGGAGAATGTGACTGCATCCACACCGGTTTTTACGATTTCGGAAACGGGAATCTCACGAGGAAGTTCAAGAGATTGCATATCCACGAGAGCGCCGCTGCCAACATCAGCAAGGACTGGAATTTTGTGTTTTTTTCCGAGCGCGGCCAAATCAGAAAGGAGAACGGATTCTGTAAATCCTTTCACAATATAATTGCTGGTGTGCACCCAGAGCAGCAGTGCTGTATTCTTTGAGATCGCTTTTTGATAGTCTTCCAGCCTCGTCCTGTTTGTTGTGCCGACCTCTACCATCGTACATCCGGCTTTTCGAATAACATCCGGAATTCGGAACGATCCGCCGATCTCAACTTCCTGTCCGCGGGAAACGATCACTTCTTTTCCTTCAGCAAATGTATTGAGACTCAGGAAAACAGCAGCTGCATTGTTGTTTACGGCAAGGGCATCATCCGCGCCGCAGATGGAAGCAAGATTCTCTCTAATGTGTCCAAGACGCTCTCCCCGTTTGCCTGACTCTATATCCAATTCCAAATTCGCATATTGTTCCATTTTTTTTGCGGCGGTCATGATAGTCTTTTTGGATATCGGCGCACGGCCAAATCCTGTGTGCAGTACAATGCCGGTTCCATTAATGACCGACCGATAAGTTCCGGCTGATGCGGATTGAATTTTATTGAGAATATTTTTCAGAATTTCCGGCCGTTTCAGGGTTAGCTTTCCCGCCTTCGCCTGACTGCGAAATTCCTTCAATTGTTTGTTGATTATAAATTTTATGTAGTTATTATGTAATGCGTTATCTGAATTTAATTCAAGTAAGACTTCAGATACAGAAGGCAACGATTTAAGCTTGTCAGAAGGCATACCTAAAACTTGGCAATATCCTGATCAATTATCAAGATGAAACTCGCGACTTTTTGATCACCATAAGGCCGCTGAGAACGGCCGGAATAAGAATCAGTCCCATAGTTGGAAAAACATAAACAATACCGAATTGTTGAGCGATCATGCCGCTGAGGCCGGCACTGACGGCACCCACTCCAAATGTCAGGAAAAAATTAATGCCGAAACCCAGCCCTCTGTTATCCGAATGTGTTAATTCAGAGATAAGGGTATTGGCGATCGGCTGAAAATTGAAATGAACTATGCCTAGCATCAGGCTCCATGTAACCAGCAAATGATCCGAGCTGATACCCATCAGCAGCAGAAACGGTATATTGAGGAAGACCACCCAAACCAGCAGCACCGACCTTGAATATTTGTCTGCCAGTATACCTCCTATCCATTGTCCGGCAATTCCGGCAATAAACACCAGCGACGGGAAAAAACCTGCCCTCAGATTCTCCGACAGCATGCGCATGAAATTGCCGGTGTTTTCGGCAAAATGTGATGGCATAAAGGTCGTAAAACCGTTGTAGGCCAAACCCATCAGCAGGGCCGTGATATAAAAAAATGCTAACGCTGATTTATTTGTTTTTGCAGGAGATATATCCTGATCCACTTTCTGTTCTTCAACAGACGGATTGCTAGGAACCAACAGCATGGTTGCCAAGCCCAATAATCCTCCGACCACCGGTATAACGAGATACGCATTGCGCCAAGATCCATATTCGGCAAATGCGGTTGCCAGCAGCGGGCCCAATGCCAGCCCTATCGAACCCAAAATGCCGTGAATTGCCATTGCCCTGCCCATCGGTCGTACGCGCCGCGACAACAGCGTCAACCCCGCGGGATGATACACCGATGCAGCCAGACCTACCACAACCAGTCCCGCTGTGAAAGATGCCACCGAGTTGGATAAGGCAACCATGATTCCGGCAGGAATACAGGAGAACTGAAATAATAACAGCAGTTTCCTGCCGCCCACCCTGTTTTCAAAATAGCCGGCCGGTATGGCGCCAAGACCAAACATAAATGAACTGGCCAAGGCGATAAAACCTAGGGCATCAAAGCCAAGAATCAATTCATCCCTGATCACGACCATGAGCGTCGGGTATATCAGCATCATCGCGTGCGCCAGCATATGGGATAACCCCGTAATTGCAAGAATGATTTTTCCCTGTCGGTTCATATAAAGAAAAGCCCTAGCCGGCGATGGCAAGGGCTTGATTGATGCAGTAAGAAAGAATTACCGTTTTTCCGTGATCCGAGTAGCTTTACCGGTCAGCTTTCGCAGATAATTTAGCTTGGCCCTTCGGACCTTTCCTCTTCGAACCACTTTAACGGTTTTAAGCATTGGTGAATGCAGCGGGAAAATCCTTTCGACACCTACGCCTCCGGAAATTTTCCGAAGCGTAAAGGTCGCGGATACGCCTGCACCTTTTTTACCGATTACTACACCCTCAAATTTCTGGGTGCGTTCTTTTCCACCTTCTACAACCCGCACATCTACAGCAAGTGTATCCCCGGCGTTAAAAGAAGGGATATTTTTATTGATTTGTTTTTCTTTTGCGTCACTCATCGTTCTATCTCCATAGATTTCTGTTTATCCTGATATTTTTTCCATAGATCCGGACGACGGACCTTTGTACGTTTTTCGCGCTCGGCCTGCCTCCAGCTGTCAATTTGTTCGTGGTGCCCGCTCACCAAAGTGTCCGGCACTTCCATACCGTCAATTTCTCTCGGTTTCGTAAACCATGGCGCATCCAAAAGACCGGATGTGAAGCTGTCCGTCAACGCAGATTCGCGGGAATTCAAAACGCCCGGAATGAGCCGGACAATACTGTCCATAATCATCAGCGACGGAAGCTCTCCGGCTGAAACGATAAAATCACCAATGGAATATTCGTGGGTTACATATTTATCAATCACACGCTGGTCAATGCCTTTGTAATGTCCGCAGATAAAAATAATGCGCTCACATTCGCTGAGTGTACCTGCGGCTCCATCGGACCACACATCGCCCTGCGGAGTCGGGTATACTACGGCTGTGCCATCCTGCCCGCCGACAAGTGTAAAAGCATGCTCGATGGCCTTGAACATTGGCCCTGCCATCAGCACCATGCCGCTGCCGCCGCCGAATGGTGTATCATCCACCTGACGATAATTCCCTTCTCCAAATTCACGCAGATCCACAAGATGAAATGAGACGGCATCCCGTTCTTCTCCCTGACGAAGAATGCTGTCTTGGATCGCGGACTGAACCAAATCCGGTACGGTTGATATAATCGCAATTTGCGTCATACTTCCATCAGTCCTTCCACGGGCCGGATAATGATCTTTGCATGTTCATGAACCACGCATTCTACAATTTCGTCAATGACCGGAATCAGAAATTCATGCCCGTCCTTATCGATTGCATATACATCGTTTGCCGGAAGCCAAAGGATTTCTTTCAGCTTACCGACAAATTCGCCGGAATCGGTCATAATTTCATATCCGATTAAATCAGGGGAAACCAGCGATATGGGATCATCATCAGAAGCTGTCGCAAAAACCTGCTGGCCCACGAGCGCTTCTGCCTCTGTTCTGCTCTGGACACCTTCAAACTGGATACGCCTCTTTTTTCCCGCTGGCGCGGATTTTTTCAGTTTCATTTCCAGCGCAGATTCATTGGAAAACCCCAGAAAAAGCGTCGGCTCTTCCGAATAATCCTCAAAATATCTGCAGAGCGGACTTACATGCACTTCGCCTTTCAGTCCGGACGCTTTAGTCACTTTGCCGATGGGAAATAATTTTTCCACGATTTCCTCAGTCAATGATGTCCAAACGGGCGCGCTTTCCGCCCTGTTTCGCGTTGATGGCAAATACGATCGTGCGCAGTGCGGAAATATTTCGTCCGCGCTTGCCGATCACCTTCCCGTAATCGCCTTCACCAACGGTGAGTTCGTATATTATTCTTTGTTCTGTTTCCACGATGTTGATTTGAACTTCATCCGGTTTATCCACAAGCTGCTTGACTGCTACTTCAATGAATTCTTCCATGATTACTCCTCCTTCTTTTCTTCTTCGCCTCCGTCTGCTTCAGTCTGCTCTTCAGCGGGGTCGGCATCGTCGGTTGCTTCTGAGTCAGCAGGTGTTTCTTCTGCTGATTCTTCTTCTGCCGGTTCGTCTTTGGCATCATCTGTGGATTCTGCTGTTTCATCTGCTGCGGGTTCTTCAGCTTTTTCTTCCGAAGATTCATCTTCGGCCTCGGCTTCGTCGTCAGCGGCTTCCGGCTCAGGTGCTTCCTCCGGTGCGGCTTCGTCATCTTCCTTCGCTTCTTCCTCGGATTCTTCTTCCTTTGAAGGTTCTTCAGCCGTTTCCGGTTCGTCAGCAGATTCTTCAGGTTCATCCTGAGTTTCTTCTTCAGCGGTCGGCTCTTCTTCGGCAGTTTCTTCTGAGGCGGTTTCTGGTTCGTCTTTAGCTTCTACTTCCGGTGTTTCCTCTTCCGGTTCTTCAGCAGACGCCTCTTCATCAGAAGTTTCCTCAGCGGGAGTTTCTTCTACAGCCGGTGCTTCCTCGGCAGCAGCTTCTTCTTCAGCCGGTGCTTCCTCAGCGGCATCCTCTGCAGGCGCAACAGGTTCTGATTCTTCCGCTGCGGGTTCTTCCTTCGCCGGTGCAGTATCTTCAGCTTCTTCAGGTTCTGCATCAGCGGCCGGCGCATCATCGGCTGATTCTTCAGCCGCTGGTTCTTCTGCTACCGCTTCTTCTGCGGGTTCATCCGCTTCCGCTGCAGGTGCTTCTGCAGGTGCGTCAGCATCGGCTGCTTCCGCTTCTGCAGCTGCTTTCTTTTCTTCGGCTTTTTTGGCTGCTTTTTCCGCCCGGTTGGTTTTCACTTCCTCGCGGTTGAGCACCCATTTCTTCATTTCCTGGTCAATAGACTTTTCATCCAGGCCCTGCTTCATCAGGTGCCACCGATGTGCGAGACCGGCATCGCGCAGCAGGCCGTGCGCAGCATCCGTAGTCTGTGCACCTTCCTTCAGCCAGTGCAAAATTCTTTCATCTTTCAGGCTGTATTGATCTTCTGTTTTGATGGGATCGTACCAGCCCAGTTCCTCAATGGCAGCTCCGTCCCTGCGTTTGCGGGAATCCATAACTACCATCCTGTAAAAAGGCCGGTTTCGTCTTCCAATGCGTTTCAGTCTTATCTTCGTTGACACGTTTCGTCTCCTTAGTGTATACCCATCATTGGGTTGTTCAGTCCAGCGGGCAGTTTCATTTTGCCCATTTTTTTCATCATTTTTTGCAATGCAAAATATTGTTTTATCAGCTGATTCACTTCCTGCACGTTTCTTCCGGATCCCTTTGCAATCCGCATGCGCCTGCTTCCATCTATGATATTCGGATTGTTCCGTTCCGCCGGGGTCATCGAATTGATGATCGCTTCGGTCCACATCAGGTGCCTGTCATCCAGATTCATGCCCTTCAGCATTTTTTTATTCATTCCGGGCATCATACCCATCAGCTGGTTCAAAGGCCCCATATTTCTCAATTGATTCAGCTGATCCTTGAAATCATCCAGCGTGAATGACTGTTTCTGTAATTTTTCCTCAAGTTTTTCCGCTTTTTTCGCATCCATTACCTTTTCGGCTTTTTCCACCAGCGATACCACATCGCCCATACCAAGGATTCTATCAGCGATCCGTTTGGGATCAAAAACATCCAGCCCGTCCATTTTTTCGCTGATACCGATGAATTTTACCGGAACACCGGTTATCTCCGCAATGCTCACAGCTGCTCCTCCCCGCGCATCGCCGTCCATCTTGGTAAGCACCGTTCCGCTAAGCGCCAGCGCTTCCGAAAATGCTTTCGCCGAATTGACAGCATCCTGGCCTGTCATACCATCTGCTACGAACAGTGTTTCATGCGGCTTCACTTTATCCGATATTGCCTCAATCTCCTGCATCATTTCGCCGTCGATGTGAAGCCGTCCGGCGGTGTCTAAAATGACAACCTGCGTTTTATTTGCTTTGGCTTCCTTTACGGCATTATCGCAAATGGCAACAGGATCCTTGTGCCCTTCCGAATAGACCGGAATATCAATTTGTTTTCCGAGCGTTTTCAGCTGGTCAATTGCCGCGGGACGGTAAATATCTGCTGCAACAAGTAGTACGGATTGGCCTTCAATTGTTAATTTATGCGCTAATTTTGCGCATGTGGTGGTTTTCCCGGCCCCCTGCAGGCCCGCCATCAAAATAACCGTTGGCAGCTGCTTGGCATAGGAAATGGACGTATCTCCGGTACCCAGCAGACCAATTAGCTCATCTTGTAGGATCTTTACAAACTGCTCTCCCGGTTTTACCGACTGGGTAACGGTTGTTCCAAGGGCACGTTTTTCAACGCGCTTAATGAAATCCTTTGCAACATCCACATGCACGTCTGCATCCAGCAAAGCACGGCGGATCTGGCGTGAAGATTCCTTAATATTCTTTTCAGAGATCTTGCCCAGCCCGCGGATATTCCTCAGAACTGCATCTAATTTGTCTGATAATTGTTCAAACATGATAAATAGGTTCGAAAAAAGCTTGGGAAATTACCTGCTTTTCTCGTCGTAAACAACAAGTTAAGATTGGAGTAAATTTCAGCTGACACCCTGAGCCTGAAAGGGTAAACTCATGCTTCGGAAAGCTCAGCATGACCTGAATGCTATTTCATGAGCACCAGTTTTTTGGTGGCAGTGAATTTGGCAGAGCTGATTCGGTAGAAATACATCCCTGAAGAAATGCCTGCAGCATCCCAGCGGATCGTGTACCTGCCAACGTGGTGATTCCCCTGGGCCAATGTTGCCACTCTTTCACCGAGAATGTTGTACACATCCAATCGTATCTCTCCCGCTTCCGGAATATCGTACTGGATCGTTGTTACGGGGTTGAACGGATTCGGGTAATTCTGGTGAAGGGCAAATTCCGTCGGGATGAATTCTTCCTCAACCGCAAGGATGGCAGAACATCCAATACCAAACGCACCCATATTGGCGCCATTCTCACCAGTCCCAATACAAGGGGAATTTTCTGCTAAATTATAATCACTACTG
>JASLML010000015.1 GCA_030746535.1 Fidelibacterota bacterium | reverse complement strand
AGATGCGATTTCTGAAACGCAGTTTGAAAATTTTCACGTGGTCAGCTCCACGCATGATCTTGTCGGTGCGGAGGTGGAACTTGTCGGCGAAATGGCTCGGGAATACCAGCTCGAAAAAACGCTGGAAAAAGCAAGAAACAAATACGATTATATTCTGATTGACTGCCCGCCGTCTTTGGGGCTGCTCACGATCAATACGCTAACTGCCTGCGATTCTCTCATTATTCCGATCCAGTGCGAATACTATGCGCTCGAAGGGCTTGGTCAGCTTTTGAATACGGTCCGCCTTGTCCAAAAGCACCTGAATACCGATCTTGAAATTGAAGGCGTACTTCTTACGATGTATGACAAACGGCTGAATCTTAGCAAGCAGGTGGCGGAAGAAGTGAAAGATTATTTCGGAGATAAATTGTTCAGGACAACGATTCATCGTAACGTCCGTCTCGGAGAGGCTCCGAGTTTCGGCAAACCGGCTTTGCTGTACGATGCCAACTCGGTTGGTGCTCAGGATTATATGCAGCTTGCAGAGGAGATTTTAGAACGTGGCAACTAAACGGCTTGGCAGAGGATTGGAAGCGCTGATTCGTCCGCAGGAAGATGCGCAGTCCGCACCGCCCGGGACAAACCGCATCCCGATCAAAGACATCAGGCTGAACCCGCATCAGCCTAGGAAAACATTCGATGCGGAAAGTCTGAACGAACTCACTGCTTCCATAAAAGAAAAGGGTGTCATCACACCGGTTACAGTCCGCGAAAGTGACGGCGAATGGATTTTAGTTGCCGGTGAGCGGCGGCTAAGGGCGTCTAAAAAAGCAGGACTTAAAACGATTCCGGCTTATGTCATCGAAGTAACGGATGAAGCGGAAATGATGGAAATAGCCCTCATCGAAAACATCCAGCGGGAGAACCTGAACGCGATCGAAGAAGCGGAAGCTTTTGCCGTGCTTCAAAGCCAGTTCGGGCTTTCGCAGGAAGCAATCGCAAAGGCTGTTGGTAAAAAGAGGGTGACCATTACCAATTCGCTTCGCCTTTTGAAACTGCCTCAGGAAATCCGAAAAAGTCTGGAAGACAGCACCATTTCCGCAGGGCATGGACGAGCTATTCTTTCCAAAAAAACTCCGAAAGAAATGCTCAGCATGTGGAAGCAGATCATTAAAAAGGAACTCAGTGTCCGCGCTGCCGAATCGCTGGCAAAAGGAAAAGACGCCGCTGCGAAAAAGAAATTTAAACCGAAAAAAACAAGCGGCGCGGTAAAGCAGCTCGAAGATGAGATCATCACGATCCTCGGCACAAAGATCGCACTGAACCATAAAGGAAAAAAAGGCGGGACCATCGTTATTGATTATTATTCGGATGATGACCTCGAAAGAATTCTCGACCTCCTGCGATCCATTGAATAGTTCCGGCTTATGAAGCCATCCAAATACACCCTGATGATCATTCCCGACGGCGAAGGGAAACAGTGGGCCGCAACGTTATCCAGAACCATATTTTTTATTTTCGTTTGGGGGTTAACGATTCTCATTGCCGGATCGGCTGTTGTGCTGGTTACGGCATTCCCAAAGATCAAAGACTACAACAACCTCGAACATCAATATGATACGCTCTTGAGCGAGCGCGAGGCGATACTCGAACTTGCCAGCGATGTAGATAAGATCCGGCAGATGGAAAATGTTGTACGGGAAGGACTCGGTTTGGAAACCAATGCGGTGTCAGATGATTCCATCAGCATGGAAGATATTGTCTGGATCCAAATGGAATCCGACCACATGCCGGTTGTTTTGCCAGTAAAAGGAGTTGTCACTCAGGGACTAGTGCTGGATGAAAACCACGGAGACCAGAACCATCTTGGAATTGATATCGCCGTAAAGGAAGGAAATCCGGTTGCCGCAGCATCTGCCGGACAGGTGGTTTATTCGGGATGGTCTGAAGAATTCGGGAATCTTGTAATCATATATCATGGGGACGGCTACATAACCTATTACGGCCACAACAGCGAAAATCTGGTAAAGTCCGGAGCGCTGGTGAAAGCAGGAGAAAAGATTGCTCATTCCGGCAACACAGGATTATCTTCAGGCCCGCATTTACATTTTGAGGTATGGAAAGACAAGGAACCGGTAAATCCACTTTTGTTTTTTCCGGAGTACAGAGAAGGATCTGTGATCGGGGATGAAAATGGCCAAGGATAAAATGAAAAATATAGACACCATGATCGGTGCAGACGCTACCGTGGAAGGCACTTTAAGTCTTGAAGGCGGCATCGTGATCTATGGAAAAGTGAACGGAAATGTGATCACAGCCGGTCCGTGTCGCGTTGCGCAGGGAGGAACCGTTACCGGCGAAATCCGTGCAAGCGAAGCACACATCGGCGGAAAGGTGGAAGGCAATGTCATTTCCGAAGGCCGCGCAGTACTTGGCAGCAGCGCAGAACTGAAAGGCGACCTTGTATATTCCAGTCTCGTTATTGAAGAAGGTGCCCAGTTTGAAGGCAGGTGCGGAATCATCAGGGAAAATCCTGAGCCTGCCGCAGAACCCGAACTTCCGCTCGCGGAACCCTCAGAATGACCGATAAACCCTCGCGGAATTTTTCCCGGGGATGGTCCGCGTTTCAAAAATTCGTATCCCAGTCTGGTCCGGCTGCAAGCGCTTCGTATGCACTGCTTGGATCCATTCTTTTTTGCACCCTTTTAGGATATGTTATTGATACCGCTTATGAAACTTCGCCCTATGGTGTTCTGATCGGGATGGGCATCGGACTTACGGCAGGTTTTTATCATCTCGCCAAAACGATGTGGGGCGGCCGCAAATGAGGTTGTTTGGATTCGGATTCATTGCATCTATGGGTGCCGCAGGACTGGCAGGATTTATGTTTTCCGAATTTCGGACTGATATATTTTTCGGCTGGCTCGGCCCCGCTGCTGCGGGAACCGGCTCTACGTTGTTCCTTCTGCAAGCGGCGAAAAAAGGACAGCGCGCCGTCACCAAATCCATCCAAAATGGGTTTATCATCAAGATGGTGTATTACGGGGTTTATATTACTGCTGTTTTCAAACTTTATGGTTTTGAACCGGTGCCTTTCATGTGTAGTTTTTTGGGCTTTTTTCTGGTGCTTCACACGTTGGAAGCGATCATTATTAAAGACCTGGTAAACTAGTAAACTAAACATAATAAGCAGAGTAGCAGCAATATGAGTGCAACTGACACCGGGCACGGTGCCGGCAGTGTAATGGACAGAGTGGGTGACAACATCATCCACCACGTTTCCAATTCCGATATTTCCCATCCAATTATTCATTTGCCGACTATTTTCGGCATTGATTTTTCCGTTACGAAACATGTGCTGATGTTGTGGGTTGTGGCGCTGATTGCCTGTGTTGCCATCATTGTACCCGTCCGCAGATACCTTGCTGCCGAGAGGCCAATCCCCAAAGGATGGATGAATCTTCTGGAAGCAGTTGTTCAGTTCATTAGGGACAGTCTCGTAAAGCCGAATGTCGGACCAAAATGGGTGATGACGTGGGCGCCGCTGATCCTGACATTCTTTTTCTTCATCCTGTTTGCGAACGGCATCGGCATGGTTCCGATATTTGAAACGCTCGGGCTTGTAAACAGGTTTGCACTGGGCGTTCCGGCAAGCGACAGCCACAATTTTATTAACCACCTTTTGCACGGCGGTCCAACCGCAACGGGCAACTTCAATGTAACGGCCGGCTTGGCAACGATCACTTTTCTTACCATTATGGTTGCAGGAACGAAAGCGCACGGATTTATCAACCACTGGAAAAATTTAGTACCGCACGGCCTTGCGTGGCCCGTGTACATCATTCTCATTCCCATTGAACTGATCGGACTTTTTGTTAAGCCGTTTGCATTGACCATGCGGCTCGCAGCGAATATGACAGGCGGGCATATTGCGATTTTGGCAATTCTATCGTTCATGGCCATTTTTGCGGATATGTTTCACAGCGTAGCCGCCGGAGTTGGGATGGCTGCAGTATCGGTTCCGATGGCTGCCGCCGTCAACGCACTTGAGATCATTGTTGTGCTGGTACAGGCTTATGTTTTTACACTGCTGTCTGCTGTTTTCATCGGCATGGCAATTAACGTACACCATTAATCACTAGTTAAGGAGAAAGAAACAATGGAATCACTACATTATTTTGGAGCAGCTCTCGGACTGGGAGCGATCGTGATCGGCGCCGGGCTCGGCATTGGCCGTCTCGCAGCTGCCGCTGCAGAAGGCATTTCGCGTCAGCCGGAAGCCGCCGATAAGATCACAGGTGCGGTAAACCTTCCCCTGTTCCTGCTCGAAGGTGTGGCAATTCTGGGTGAAGTGTTCGCCCTGCTTATTGTCCTCATGAAATAACAGGACCCGGAATATTCTATGGATAATCCGTTAGTACAGCTTGATCCCGGTCTGTTCATTTGGACCATTCTGACCTTTCTGCTGCTGTTCAGCGTTCTGGCAAAATTCGCTTGGAAACCCCTGCTCAAGTATCTGGAAGGACGGGAAGAAACCATTCGCCAGTCACTGGATGACGCTGAAAAAGCAAAGGAAGAACTGGAACGGCTGACAACCGAAGGAGATGCGATTGTTGCAAAAGCGCGAGCGGAAGCTCAGTCCATCGTTACCGAAGGAAAGAATGCCGCCCAGAAGATCAAGGATGAAACAATTCGGAATGCAAAAGAACAGGCATCCGGCCTCATCAGTAAAGCAGAAGAGGAAATCCGTGCGGAAAAGGACAGAGCCATCAGCGAAATAAAAACAGAAGTTGCTGATCTATCCATTTCCGTTGCTGAAAAGCTGATTCGGAAAAACCTCGATGCTGATGACAATCGTGCGCTGATAGACGAATCGCTGAAGGAAGTCAAACAGTTTGATGCGTAATTCCCAAAGTGCGCGGCTTGCAGCGAGCGCTTTCGCAGTTGCGAAAGAAGCCAAGGCCGTTGAGGAAGTAATGCATTCGCTGGATACGGTTGATTCCTGGATCAGAGGAGATGCGCGGCTGAGGGCATTTCTTCAGTCGAAGAAGATTACCGGCGATCAGAAGAAAGAAGCCCTCAAAAAAGCGCTTGTCGAATCCTGCCATACTATTGCGGTGGAGATCGTCGCGCTGGCGGCAGAAGAAAGATCTGTTGAATTGATCAAACAGACATGCACCGTTTACCGAGCATTGGCAAAGTCAGAGCTTGGAATTGTTTCGGTGCATGCGCAGGTGGCGGAGACGTATTCGGATTCCGAAACTGCATCGCTGAAATCGCGGCTGGATGAGATTCTCGGAAAAACATCCGACCTCAAGGTTGAGGTAAATCCGGATTTGATCGGCGGAATAAAACTGCGGGTGGAAGACACCTATTTAGATGCATCGCTTCAGAGTCAGCTGAAGAGAATGCGGGACACAATTGTATCATCCTAATACATAAGGAAACCAATGGAAATTAAAACAGACAGTATAGCAGAATTACTGAAAGAACAGATCGCACAGTTTGATGTGTCGTTTGACGTTGCCGAAGTCGGCGAAGTCATAATGGTCGGCGACGGTGTTGCACGCGTAAGCGGCCTCGAAAATGTGATGAGCTCAGAGCTTGTCGAGCTGCCGAACGGTGTATTCGGAATGGCGCTGAACCTTGAAGACGATAATGTCGGGCTTGTGCTTTTCGGCGACAGCCGCCTCGTAAAAGAAGGCGATCTTGCCAAGAGTACCGGCCGTGTAGTGGAAGTTCCCGTAGGCGAAGCAATGCTTGGCCGTGTGGTCAATCCGCTCGGACAGGCGATCGATGGAAAACCAGCCATTGAATCAAAAGATTCGCTGGCTATCGAACGAAAAGCGCTCGGCGTTATGGCGCGGTCTCCGGTGAATGAACCGCTGCAGACCGGTATCAAAGCGATCGACAGCATGATTCCCATCGGCCGCGGACAGCGTGAGCTGATCATCGGCGACAGGCAGACCGGAAAAACAGCCGTCGCGATTGACGCTATTATCAATCAGAAATCCACGCACAGCACGGACAATCCCGTGTACTGCATTTATGTGGCAATCGGGCAGAAAGCTTCAACGGTGGCTTCCATCGTTTCGGAGTTGGAAGAAAACGGCGCCATGGATTACACAACGGTGGTTGCAGCCAATGCATCCGACCCTGCACCGATGCAGTATATTGCTCCGTATGCCGGCTGTGCCATGGGAGAATTTTTCAGAGACAATGGAAAGCACGCCCTTATTATATACGATGATCTCTCGAAACAGGCTGTGGCTTATCGACAGATGTCGCTGGTGCTTCGCCGTCCTCCGGGCCGTGAAGCCTTCCCCGGCGATGTGTTTTATTTGCACAGCCGCCTTCTGGAACGCGCGTCCAAATTGAACGAGTCACTTGGCGGCGGATCGCTGACTGCGCTTCCGATCATTGAAACGCAGGAAGGCGACGTTGCAGCATACATCCCGACAAACGTGATCTCGATTACGGACGGACAGATCTACCTTGAAACGAACCTTTTTAATTCAGGGATTCGTCCGGCCATTGATGTTGGCCTTTCGGTGTCGCGCGTCGGGGGAAACGCCCAGATCAAGGCGATGAAAAGTGTAGCGGGAACGCTTAGGCTTGACCTTGCCCAGTACCGCGAACTGGAAGCATTTACGAAATTCGGATCGGATCTGGACAAGGGAACGCTGGCTCAGCTGACGCGAGGCGAGCGGATGGTGGAAATCCTGAAGCAGAACCAGTATGTGCCGATGTCTGTGGAGAAACAGGTATCCATCATTTTTGCCGCTGCGAAAGGGCACTTGGACGATCTTGATATTTCGCAGGTTGCCGATTTCGAAAAAGGATTGTTCGACTATCTTGATGCTAATGTATCCGATCTGTTGGATGTGATTGGATCAGAAGGGTCTATCAGCGATGAGAATGCTGAAAAACTTGATAAAGCGATTTCCGAATTCAAACAGGGATTTACTGCATAACGCATGGCAAACCTTAAGGACATCCGCGACCGAATCAAGTCGGTTAAAAGCATCCAGAAGGTGACGAAAGCCATGAAGATGGTTGCCGCCGCCAAGATGCGCCGCGCCCAGGAAAGAATGGAACAGGCGCGGCCCTATAGCAGCCGCCTTCAGGAAGTGATCAATAACCTACTCCCTGAGGTAGATCGTGATCTTCTGCCGCTGCTGGCTGTGCGTGAAGTCAAACGCGTTGGCTACGTTGTGGTAACCTCCGACCGTGGTTTCGCAGGCGCTTTCAACTCAAATATTCTTAAAACAGCTCAGGCGGAAATTGATGTGATCGGCAAAGATGATGTTGACCTGTTCTGCATCGGAAAAAAAGCACACGATCATTTTGAACGGCGGGAATACACGATTATTGACAGTCATCTCGATTTCTGGAATAACCTGTCTTTCTCGGACGCGATGAGAATCGGCGACGGCATCATCAGTCATTTTACATCCGGAACCGTGGATGAAATTCACGTGGTGTACGATGAATTTGTGAATGTTGCCACCCAGGAAACGATGTCTGAACTGCTGCTGCCGCTCGTATTTGAAGGATCGGATGCCACTCCGAAAGACCGCCTTTATGAGCCGTCCAAAGACGAACTGGTAACATCGCTTGTTCCGCGCCATTTGAATGTGCAGATGTGGAAATACCTTTTGGAATCCTATGCCAGCGAACAAGCCGCTCGAATGATGGCAATGGAAAACGCCACCTCAAATGCGGAAGATATGATCAAAGATTTAACATTAGAATTCAACAAAGCCAGACAAGCAGCGATTACAACAGAAATGCTCGAAATTGTGAGCGGTGCAGAAGCGCTGTCCGGCTAGAACAACAAGGATAACATTATGTCAATGAATGGAAAAGTTTCTCAGGTAATGGGCGCTGTTGTGGACGTCGTCTTTGAAGACGGCCACCTGCCCGATATTTACAATGCCCTGAATGTGGACCGTGGCGAAGACGGAACGCTTGTGCTCGAAGTTGCCCAGCATTTAGGCGATGCCGTTGTCCGTACAGTTGCGATGGATTCCACGGACGGTCTAGTCCGCGGACATTCTGTTTCGGATACAGGAGCACCGATTTCTGTTCCGGTTGGACCGAATACACTCGGCAGACTTTTCGATGTTCTCGGAAATACGATTGACCAAAAAGGCGGATGCGAAACCGATAAGCATTATCCGATTCACCGTCCGGCGCCGAAGCACGAAGATTTGGCAACTTCCACGGAAGTGCTGGTTACCGGGATCAAAGTTGTGGATCTCATGGAACCGTACACAAAAGGCGGAAAGACAGGATTGTTCGGAGGTGCCGGTGTTGGGAAAACGGTGCTCATCCAGGAATTGATCCGGAACATCGCCACAGAACACGGCGGATATTCCGTATTTGCGGGTGTCGGCGAGCGCACACGGGAAGGAAATGACCTGTACAACGAAATGACCGAATCCGGCGTAATCGACAAAACGACTATGGTTTTTGGTCAGATGAATGAGCCGCCCGGCGCAAGGCTACGCGTAGGCCTTTCCGGACTTGCCATGGCGGAATATTTCCGCGATGAAGAAGGCCGTGACGTGCTTCTGTTCATTGATAATATTTTCCGATTTACGCAGGCAGGATCAGAAGTGTCCGCACTGCTTGGCCGCATGCCATCTGCTGTGGGATACCAGCCGACGCTTTCCACGGAAATGGGCGATCTGCAAGAACGCATCACATCCACGAAAAAAGGATCTATTACATCTGTGCAGGCGGTATATGTGCCGGCGGACGACTTGACCGATCCCGCACCGGCGACGGCATTTGCTCATCTGGATGCAACATCGGTGCTTGAAAGAAAAATCGCTGAACTCGGAATCTATCCTGCGGTGGATCCGCTGGCATCCACATCGCGGATTCTTGATCCGCGCGTCATCGGCGACCGCCATTATAATGTGGCACGAAACGTTCAGTCCGTGCTGCAGAAGTATAAGGACCTTCAGGACATTATCGCGATTCTCGGAATGGATGAACTTTCGGATGACGATAAACTGGTTGTGGCGCGCGCGAGGAAGATGCAGAAATTCATGAGTCAGCCGTTCTTCGTGGCGGAACAGTTCACCGGCAAAGAAGGCCGCTATGTTTCGCTGGAAGATTCGGTCGCGGGTTTTGAAGCCATCCTGAACGGAGAAGTCGATGAACTGCACGAAAATGCATTTGCCTATGTCGGCACGCTGGATGAAGCGATCGATAACGCGAAAAAGCAGGCAGCCTAAATGAAAACCTTTCCGCTGGATATTGTAACACCTACACGTCTGATTGAGGAAGGCGACGTAACGTACGTCCGCTGCCCGGGAATTGACGGCGCATTCGGAATTATGGCAAACCACAGGGAAGGCATCATTGCATTGGGCTTCGGCGAGGTGAAGGCAACCAAGGATGGGAAGGAAGAATTTTTTGTCGTCGCCGGAGGCTTTGCTGAAATTACCAAAGAGAAGGTGCATCTACTTGTAGAAACGGCAGAACGCTCAACGGAAATTGATTCATCCCGTGCAGAGGAAGCGCTGGAACGGGCAAAAGCGCGGTTCAAGGAAACGGATGAAAGTTCCCCCAGCCACTAAAATCACATTCACAATGAATAAGAACCGCTCGTAATTTACGGGCGGTTTTTTATTACCGAACGATTCATGATTATGCGAACCCACACCTGCGGCGAACTCAAAGGAAACGATTTGGATACATCCGTTGTCCTGAACGGATGGGTGAATACCGTCCGCCTCCACGGTCAGGTAATTTTCGTGGACTTGCGGGACAGATACGGCAAGACCCAAATTGTATTCAATACGGAAGATTATTCCGGCGATTTCGAGGCGGCGAAAAAACTTTCGATGGAGGATGTGCTGAGCATTTCCGGAACGGTGAAAGCACGGGATGAAAACGCCGTCAATCCCGATATGTCCACCGGAGAAATCGAGGTAATCGTTTCCGAATGCGAAGTGCTGAACGAAGCGGCACCGCTGCCGTTTGTGATCACCGACCGGTCCAGCGCCGAGGAAGATCTGCGCCTCAAATACCGCTACCTCGAGCTCAGAACCGATGAACTTCAGGAAAACCTTACCATCCGCCACGATGCATATCAGGCGGTGCGGTCTTATTTATCCGGAAAGAATTTTATGGAAGTGGAAACGCCGGTGCTGATGAAATCCACACCGGAAGGTGCGCGGGACTATCTGGTGCCGAGCCGCATCCACGAAGGCAAATTTTACGCACTGCCGCAATCCCCGCAGATCTACAAGCAGATTCTGATGATCGGCGGATTCGACCGCTATTTCCAGATCGTCAAATGCTTCCGGGACGAAGACCTCCGTGCCGACCGCCAGCCTGAATTCACGCAGATCGATGTGGAGATGTCATTCGTTGCGGAAGAAGATGTCCTTACAGCAATGGAAGGCCTCACCCGCCATGTATTTAAAGAAGTAAAAGGAATTGATCTTCCCGACCCGTTTCAGCGGCTTTCGTATGATGAAGCGGTGGAAACGTACGGCTCGGACAAGCCGGACCTCAGATTCGGCATAGAATTGAAAGACGTGAAATCCATAACGGACGAGTCCGAATTCAATGCATTCAAATCAGCGGAAATGGTCAAAGCAATTGCGGTAGCAAACGGCGGTCAATATTCCCGAAAAATCATTGATGAATTCACCGAATTTGTAAAGCAGTACGGCGCAAAGGGACTTGCGTGGATGAAGGCCGAAGACGGTGCGCTCACCGGCGGCATTTCCAAATTTTTCAGCGAAGATCTGCAAAAGGAAATGATGGAAAAGGTCGGCGTAAAAGACGGCGATATTGTATTTTTGATCGGCGATGCGGCAGACGTAACGCACACCGCCTTAGGCGCGCTTCGAGCAGAAATCGGCAAACGGGAAGCACTTGCGGATGCGAATGATTTTCAGCCGGTTTGGGTTACGGAATTTCCGATGTTCCATAAAGAGGACGACAGATTTGCCGCACTGCACCATCCGTTTACGGCGCCGAAGGAAGAAGATTTGGATAAGCTGAATTCCGATCCCGCTGCCGTAAAATCCCGTGCCTACGACCTTACCATGAACGGATATGAAATTGCCGGCGGATCCATTCGAAACCACCGTCCGGATGTTCAGGAAAAGATTTTTGAACTTTTGGGAATGAATAGGGCGGAAGCAAAGGCGCGGTTCGGATTTTTGGTGGAAGCACTTCAGTACGGCACACCGCCGCACGGAGGAATTGCATTCGGATTCGACCGCCTTGTGATGCTTCTGGCCGGAACCGCGAACATTCGCGATGTGATCGCTTTTCCCAAAACAACGTCTGCGGCATCGCTCATGGATGAAGCGCCGAGCGCCGTTACCAAAGAACAGTTGGACGAACTTCATATCCAAACGAGGCCAACAAAAAAGTAAATGGATTCCCCTGATTCTAAGAAGGTTATGTGTATAACCGGCGCCACGGACGGCATCGGAAAAACTGCAGCTTTAGAACTCGCAAAAGCCGGCTGCACACTTGCACTAGTAGGACGAAATCCCGATAAAGGAAACCGTGTCCTGGAAGAAATAATACGAGATTCCGGAAATGAGAATATTCGATTCCACATCTGTGATTTGTCCTTGATGGAAGCCGTCAGAAAACTTGCGAAAGAGCTGCAAACGGATTATGACCGCCTGGACGTATTGTTGAACAACGCCGGCGCATATTTCAGCGAATTCGAAAAAACGGATGAGGGATTCGAGCGGACCTTTGCGCTGAACCATCTTTCCTATTTTCTTCTAACGGATTTACTGTTGGATATACTCGAAAAAACCGGGAATGCAAGAATCGTAAATGTAGCATCGGATGCGCATCAAGGCGCCGAACTCAGCTTTGAAAATTTACAGGGATTCGACGGCTATAAAGGCTGGCCGGCCTACTGCAAATCCAAGCTGGCAAATATCATGTATACCTACGAGCTGGACCGCAGGATATCCGGAAAGGGAATAACGGCAAACTCCCTTCATCCTGGATTTGTGGACACCAATTTCGGGAACAACAACACCGGAACCGTGCGGGTCGGACTAAATGCTGCGAAAAAAGTCGGGGCTATTTCCCCGGAAAAAGGTGCGCTTACGAGCATCTATCTTGCTTCTTCACCGGAAGTGGAGGGCGTCAGCGGGAAATACTTTTATAAGTGCAAACAGAAGAACAGCAACAAGGCGTCGTACGTGAAATCTGATCAGGAAAAGTTGTGGCAGATCACAGAAACCTATTTGGCCTGATACTTTTGAATCCGCATGAACATAGCAATTGGAAACTATGAAAAATTCACTGACATTTCTTTTGTTTGTATTCGGATCTTTTGCCATGCCCCAAGCTGACCTGAACAATTCCGCTACATTCGGCGCCGGTTGTTTCTGGTGCGTGGAAGCTGTTTTCAATCGAATAGACGGCGTTACATCTGTGTCTGTCGGTTATTCCGGCGGCCATACACCAGACCCGACTTATAAGGAAATCTGCACTGGAACCACAGGACACGCAGAAGTATCGCGGATCGAATTTGATTCTGCAAAAGTGACTTACAATAAACTGCTGGAAGTGTTCTGGAAAAGCCACGATCCTACGACCATGAACCGGCAGGGAAACGATGTCGGAACGCAGTACCGCTCTGTGATTTTTTATCATAATGAAGACCAGAAAAAATTGGCGGATGCATCGGTAAAGGAAGCACAGAAATTATTTGACGCACGGATTGTAACACAGATCGTTCCGCTCGAAAAATATTATGTAGCAGAGGACTATCATCAGGACTATTATAAGAACAATCCGAACCAGCCGTACTGCACATACGTCATCCGCCCAAAGCTGCAAAAGCTAAACCTGGAATAATTTATTTAACCGCAAAGAGCGCAGAGAAAAACAATTCAGATGAATAGGGATTCGGTTCTATAATCCCTGTTCATGGAATACAAAAAACCTGTTCTTATCGTCACCGCTCTCCGGGCAGAAGCAAATCCTTTGATTGAACACTTTGGACTTCAGCCTGTAAAAAATTCTCATGTAAAGCTGTATCAAAAGGACAGTATCCGCCTTCTCATTTTCGGGCTCGGGAAAAAGAAAGCAGATGCATCGGTAACGGAGTTCCTGAACATTTTTCCCGATGAATATCTACTGGTCAATATCGGCATTGCAGGCGGGAATCCCAAGGTGACCGATATCGGTGATATGTATGCGGTGCACAGGATTCATGATGAATCATCAGGCCGGGAATGGTTTCCGGATATGCTAATCAAACATGAACTGAAAGAAATGTCGATTACTACGGTGGAGTCTGCGGTCACTGATGGCGCAGGAAGCTTTACCGGGCTTGTGGACATGGAAGCGTCCGCCGTATTTGAGTCTACTGTAAAAAGCATTCCGTCGCACAGGATGGTATTCCTGAAAATAGTGTCCGACACTATGGATGAATTGGAATTTTCCGGTATTAATGTACCCGCGCTTATTGAATCCCATTTGTCGGAAATAGAAAGGATCATCAGACTGTACCAGCATTCGGGTATTTGGAATGAGCCGATTTTGGAAGGACACGAATTGAGTCAATTATCCGACGGAATCAATACTATGAAACTCACCGCAACGCAGTCGGAAGAGCTGCGCCGATTGGCGGAAGGGAAAAAATTACGGTCAGGAACCGTGGATAAACTTTGGACAATGATGGAACATCCGCCGGAATCCAAAAAAGAAAGGAATGACAGATTTGAGCAAATCAGACAATTTCTTTCTTCCTGATTTTTCACACATTTACGTTGAGGAAGGTGCGGAAAATTTTTCCATGACCGCTGACATCCTGAAGCGCCTTCCGAGCGCTGAAGCGGTTTCCGTTCAGGATTATAAATCCGTTTTCAACCGAAGCGGACAGGATTTCCAGGCGCAGAAAAAAAGCATGAAACTGATAATAGCGGTGAAAAAGGACGGATTTTTGTACAAAGCAACCGATGTGGTGCAGGATGCCGGATACCGAAATTTTATGTACACAACTCCGATCCTGAACTGTCTATACAACTGCCGGTATTGTTTTCTGCAGGGTATGTATCCGTCAGCCAATCTTGTTGTGTTTGTAAACGATTTGGACTTTTTCTCTTCGGCAGCAATAGCAGTGAATGAGAGAAGTGTAAAAGATGAACCGCTTCTGCTTTCTGTTTCATACAGCACCGATCTGCTTGCGTTTGAGAATGTTGTCCCATGGACGCGAAAATGGATGGACTTCTGCGAATCGAATACTGACATCGTAATTGAAGTGCGGACAAAGAGCGCCTTATTCAGCGCAATAAAGGATGAAAATCCTTCGGAGCAAGTACTGCTTGCTTGGACGCTGTCACCGGAAGTAGTGGCGGAAATGTACGAGTGGGATGCGCCGCCGATTGACCGCCGCATCAACGCAGTGCAGCAGGCGATAGAAAAAGGGTGGAAGGTGCGGCTTTGTCTGGATCCGGTGATCCCTGTTCCGGGATGGAGAAAAATCTATTCGGATTTCATTGAAAAGATCAAAAAAGATATTCCTGCGGAAGGAATTAGGGACGTAACAGTCGGCACCTTTCGAATGGGAAAGGATTTTTTTAAGCGGGCAAGAAAGCGGATGCCGCCGTCAGATGTGTATTATCAGAATTATGAAGAAAGAAACGGTGTCATTTCTCTGCCGGAATCAGAATCAGCCGCCGTTGCCGACAAGATTAAAGGTCAGCTCGCGGATTTTATAAGCGATGACAGGATTGCGGTTTGGGATTAGCTTTCCTCTGCTTCAGATGACTCTTCTGAATCTTCGGATTTTTGGTTTACAAAATCTTTCACCGTATCCACAACCTTGGGTGCAAGGTCCAAAAGTTTTGAAGTAACACTGTCCTGTTCGCCGATTGTCAGCAAGCGCGCGCCGTCCGGGCCAATTATCACAAATCCGACCGGTTCAATGGACCATCCGCCGCCCACGCCCTGTCCCTGATCCACATCCTTTTTTTCACCGCCGCCTCCGCCGAATCCGAACGTAACCTTGGAAACCGGAATAACCGTATGGTCTCCTGCTTCAATTGGGTCGCCGACGACCGTGCGCGTCAGCATCAGGTCCTGAATTTCATTCAGTGTATTTTTAATAAGTTCTGTTACATCCATGATTTATCCTTTCTTCGAGCGAAAATGTAAATAAGTTTTAGTGAGATTCCACACCAATACGGCGGGGATACATCTGAACCGCAATGATCCTGTTAAATCTGTGTGCAGCCGGTGCGTAAAGACCGGTGTTATATCAAGATGGATTTTCGGTGACCGAATCAATCCTTTACACGCCTGAATTCCTCCGTAGATAATCCCTGTGTCGGCCGGGTTTTTCAATCCGAAGTCTCCGCAGAGTGCAAATTGGTCCCAATGAAGTGTTTTAACGGCAGAATGTATGAAGGGCATCGCAGGTTTTTTTTCTGATCTTCCCTTTTTCACCAGCTGTTTCCTCTGCTTGGCTTTCTTTTTGACTGATATCTGAAACCATGGATTTTGAAACGGTCCGAATTGAATTTTACTTTGTGTTGTTCCTGCAATTCCAAATCGTTTTGATCCGACCTTAATTTTTCCTTCAGCAGAAATATTTTTGTCCTTTGCAGCAATATTGCCATTCAGCGAAATCATCCAAGGGAGGAATGTAAGAAGCACAAAAAAAGCAAATAGAAATCCTGTGATTTGGATGATGGCAATAAAGATATTCATTCAAACAGCATATTGATGTGTGTCAGTAATTCTTCCGCGCGTTCCTGTGCCATCAGATTTTCCGGCATGACATCCGGCAGCACGGTTGGATCCGCATCCAGAACAAATTGAAGGTCTTTCTCAAAAGCAGTTCGGTCTCCCGCTTTGGTGTGCAAATATCTTGCGCGGAGAATATACGTCCCGAAATAATCCGGACTATTTTCAATCGATTTATTGAAATAATCCGCAGCAATGGACAGATCCACTCCTGGAAGCCGTGCATAAAAAGCTCCAAAGAACCTGCTCGGTCCGCCAAAATAATAATCCGAATTTTCGGACATTATTTTGTGCATCATTGTTTCAAGTGTCTCTCTGTAATGCAGCCTTTCCACCACTTTTTTATGTGCCAAATAGCGCCCTTTGTTTGCACAATACCAATACATCAAAGGAATAGAATTACCGGTAAGAACAGAAAGAGATGCTAAGGATTTGGCAGCCGAATCTCCCTGTGCAGAATTAAATATTTGCTCATATTCGGGAAGTGCAACAATACATTCCCATGCTGCATCCGCGCCCTCAAGATACAGAATTTCTTTCGTTTCCGAATCCTTTTCAACATAATATGCCAGAAAATGGCAGACCCGTGCAAATAAGGCCACCAACTGCTGGTCATGGGGCGTAAGAGAAACTGCCCGTTTCAGCATAATATGTGCCAAGCGAGCGTCTTTTGGACGGATTCGTTTTCCCCAATGGTTTTCTCCTCGCTCAGCAAGCAGCTCTGCATTATCTGAAATCTTACTTGGTATAGTATTGGTTCTAAGAGAACTGCAGCCAGAAAGGAAGATCACAATGATTAGCAAAAATGATGTACATTTGGCTAGTGAAAATGCAGGCACTTCTCGACACACGCTTGACAGGATTATTTTATTCATGTTCAATACCTGGGATCAGTGGATTAATTCCCCGGAATTTTATACACAACCGCACAAGGGTTCAAGGAATTGGATAAAATCATAGAGATCAAGGGAATTGACCTTGCTTCGCTCTTCGGCTCTGCCGATGCGCATTTGCGATATATCGAAGACACATTTTCGGTTCAGGTGATTGTTCGCGGTGAAGAAATTAAATTAAGCGGAGAAAAGGATGAGGTCAACCAAATCCATGAAATATTTCATGAGATGATTCAAACCTTAAGTCGCAAAGGATCGCTGACACAAAAAGATGTCAAAGGATTGGTGGATTTGGTGCGGGCGCAAAACGGACACGAAAAAGCGGCTCCGGATGATGTGATCCATTACGGGATAAAGGGATCCATTTCGCCGCGAACAGATGGTCAGATTGCCTACATGAATTCTTTCCGGGAAAATGACATTGTTATTGCGGTCGGTCCGGCCGGGACGGGGAAAACATATCTAGCTGTAGCGGCTGCGGTAGCCGCTTTGGATAATCATGAAGTCAGTAAAATTGTCCTGTGCCGCCCGGCAGTAGAGGCCGGTGAAAACCTTGGATTTCTCCCCGGCGACCTAAAGGAAAAAGTCGATCCCTACTTAACGCCGCTTTATGATTCTCTCGGTGATATGATGCCGAAATCCAAATTGAATCCTTGCTTGAATGACGGTACGATTGAAGTAATTCCACTGGCATATATGCGGGGGCGGACCTTGAGCAATGCATTCATGATATTGGATGAAGCGCAAAATGCCACAACAATGCAAATGAAAATGTTCTTGACCCGGCTGGGTGTCAACTCAAAAGCCATTATAACAGGCGACATTACACAGATCGACTTGCCCAAGAGTGCAGAATCGGGTCTGCTGCAGGTTCTGGACATTTTGAAAAAAGTGGATGGAATTGGTTTTGCTAAACTAACCGAAATGGATGTTGTTCGGCATAAACTTGTCCGTGATATCATTAAAGCTTACGACAGCAACGGAAATAAACAATAAACCCCTCTACGGCAGTTACATTATTTTCCTCAATCTGAATTGGATCGCAGGATCAGTCTATTAAATTTATTCACAATTGAATCCTAAACCGCAACTAAAACGCATCCTGTCTCTGATGGATGCCACGATGATCAATACCGGTGCAATCATCGGGTCTGGCATATTTATGGTACCGGCCACTGTTGCTGCCCTAACAGGATCATCATCCTTATTTATCGGGGTTTGGATCGTGGGGGGATTGATCAGTCTGTTTGGAGCATTGTCCATCGCGGAATTGGCTGCAGCCATGCCGAGGGCGGGAGGACAGTATATTTACCTCAAGGAAGCTTACGGACCGGTGTGGGGTTATTTGTACGGTTGGTCCGCTGTGGCCGTGATAAATACGGCATCGATTGCTGCTGTGGGCGTGGCGTTTTCTGAATACCTTGGTTATTTCTTTGTGCTTTCAGCGAATGCAATCAAAATAACTGCAGTTGGAACAATTGTAGTTCTATCAATTCTCAATATTGTGGATGTGAAATCTGGCGCACGGTTTCAAAATATCTTCACCTTTGCAAAGCTGGGAGCCATATTTGGCGTCATAGCTATAGGTCTTTTCATGAAAGGAGGCAACACGGGGAATCTAACGCCTGTATTATCAGGCCAACCTCTTGGTTCGCTGATTGGCCCTCTGGGGTTAGCAATGGTATCCGTTTTATGGACATTTGACGGTTGGATATCCATCACCTATGTTGCAGGGGAAGTAAAGAAACCGGAACGAAATATTCCGCTATCCCTGATTTTATGCATGATAATAGTTGTATCTGTTTATCTGCTGTTAAACTATGTATTGCTGTACACACTTGGATTCGCAGGTATGCGAGGCTCCGAGCTTGTTGTTTCAGATGCCGTATCTATTTTTCTTGGTGAAAAAGGAGCAGCTTTGGTGACTCTGGCTATACTTATTTCTCTGATCGGTGCAAATAACGGTTTTATACTAACCAGTGCTAGAATCAACTATGCTATGGCCAAAGATACATTATTTTTTAATCAAGCTGCTCGAATTCACCCCACCTTTCAGTCTCCGGCAAATGCACTAATTATCCAATGTATCTGGGCTTGCTTGCTGACATTTACAGGTACCTTCAATCAATTGATAACGTACATTATTTTTACGTCCTGGATATTTTATGCAATGAGCAGTGGGGCAGTTATTATTCTTCGAAGAAACAAACCTGAATTAACAAGACCCTACAAAACCCCCGGGTATCCATATGTGCCGATTGTATTTATCCTATTTGCAATCTTGCTTACATTAAATACCATTGTGGAAGCACCGCGGGATGCAGCAATAGGCGGCGGTTTGGTGTTGGCGGGGCTTCCCTTCTACTATTATTGGAAAAACAATGATTAATTTGAAAGGTTAATTATCAGCAATAGATATTTAACAGCTCAGATCGTCAAAGAATTATTTGTTTTATATCTATTTTTTCAATCGTTCAAACTTGATCCTATTAATCAATAATGCTATAATGACTGCCTCATTTGTGTGATAACTTGATAATGATACAGGTGGAAACAATTGACTAAACAATTCGGATGCCAAGAAATGGTTAACCCCATTCAACGAGTTATCCTCAAACATCCAAACAATGCTTTTCGAGATGAGCAGACAATTAACAGTCAATTCCAGGATTTGAATTATCATTTAGCACCGGTTCTAGCTGAAGCCCGGGATGAATTCAATTACTTTACAAAGCTGTTGGAATCATTTGGAGCTGAAATCCATTATCTTCCTGAAGATAAATCAACAACCCTTGATTCGATCTATACCCATGATTCCTGCATCGTTGCCAATGATGGTGTTATTCTGTGTTCGATGGGAAAACCACAGCGGAGATCGGAACCTGAGGCCATAAGGTCATTATGCAAGCAGTTAGGAATTCCAATTATAGGTAAAATTGAGCCTCCAGGGAAATTGGAAGGCGGTGATGTTGTTTGGATCAATGAGCGGCTTGTAGCTGTTGGAGAAACGTACCGGTCAAATGCGGAAGGAATACATCAATTCAGACAATTGCTGGGAGATTCGGTGGATAGGGTTATTGCTGTACCTTTGCCGCACTGGACAGGTTCTCAAGATTGCCTGCATCTGATGAGCAATGTAAGCCCTATAGACCATGATCTTTATTTGGTATATTCAAAGTTGCTTCCCGTTCCATTCCGTCAATTTCTGATCAGCAATGATATTACACTGATTGAAGTTGTAGATGAGGAATACGACACTATGGCGTGCAATGTATTGGCTGTGGCCCCGAAGAAATGTATCATGCTTGAAGGAAATCCAATTACAAAGAAGAACTTGGAAGCACATGGAGTAGAGGTGCATACCTACAAAGGTTCAGAAATTTCCCTCAAAGGCGCCGGAGGTCCTACCTGCCTTACAAGGCCAATTCTAAGGACAGCTTCTTGATTAGAAATACCATATTCACAGGCCACACCGAAATGAACCTCACCCCTTTTTTTGAGCGAACTTCAAAACTAAATGAAGCTCAAGAATGGAGAAATTGGTCTGGCTATTTGGCAGCCACCAAATATGAGCTGACACATGACAATGAATATTTTGCGATTCGTACAAAAGCGGCATTGTTGGATATTACGCCTCTATATAAATACAGGATTCAAGGAATAGATGCTGAATCTTTTCTGGATAGATTGGTCACTAGGAATATTCGAATATGTAAAATAGGCCAGGTGATGTACACGCCATGGTGCGACCAGCAAGGAAAACAAATTGATGACGGAACTGTTCACCGGCTGGCAAAAGAAGATTTTCGGTTAACAAGTGCCGAGCCAAACCTGGAATGGCTGTTGCTGAATGCAGAGGGTATGGATGTCGATATTACAGATAAATCCAAGGAAATTGCTGCACTAGCTCTGCAGGGCCCGAATTCAAGAGCCATATTGAATGCGCTGGCTTCCGATCGGTTGGACAGCCTGAAATATTTCTGGCTTATGGAAACCCGGCTTGATGGTATACCAGTAACTATTTCCCGCACAGGTTATACCGGTGATCTGGGCTATGAAATTTGGATCCAACCTGAGGATGCATTGGATGTATGGGACTTGCTGATTGAACAAGGTGAAGCGTTCGGTATCACGCCAGCAGGATTGCATGCGCTTGATATGGCCAGAATTGAAGCAGGATTGATCCTGCTGGACGTGGATTATGTATCGTCACGCCAGGCCGTTGTCAATTTGCGGAAATCATCACCATTCGAATTGGGGCTGGAATGGGCGGTTAAACTGAAAAAAAATGATTTTATCGGCAAGCAGGCTCTGGAGATTGAACATTCCCAAATCAATGAATGGGAATTTGTAGGGATTGAGATTGAATGGAATGAACTGGAAGAACATTACCGGAGTCTGGATTTGCCGCCGGGATTACCAAGGTTGGCCTGGAGAACAAGCACTCCGATATATAAAAGGAACAATCAGGTCGGTTATGCCACCAGCGGAACTTGGTCGCCCATATTGAAACGCTATATCGCTCTTGCCCATATCAAATCTGAGTATGCCAAACTCGGCACCCAGCTGAAATTTGAGTTGAATGTGGAGCACTACCGCAAGCTGACATCAGCAGTGGTAGTGAAAACACCTTTTTTTGACCCAGAAAGGAAACGTTCCTGTCCGAAATGAAAACATATGATGCTATAGTTATTGGTGGCGGACATAATGGACTGACTGCATCGGCTTACCTGGCCAAGGCTGGGAAAAGTGTGCTCGTACTTGAACGCCGTCATGTGCTTGGAGGGGCTGCCGTTACAGAAGAAGTATTTCCAGGTTTCAAGTTTTCGGTCTGTTCATACGTTGTCAGTTTGTTAAAGCCAAATATTATTCGTGAATTAAAACTACCTCAGTTCGGGTTAGAGCTGCTTCCATTAGAAAGTACATTTACGCCTCTGGATAACGACTACCTATTTCGAACGGCAGACAAAGACCAAACCTACAGGGAGATCTATCGGCACTCAGCCAAAGATGCAGAATCTTATCTGCGTTTTGGACCACTGATGAGCCAGATTGGAATGGCCGTCAGGCCGATTCTTGAAACAATTGCTCCAAATGCTATCCGTCCAACTCTAGCCGACTTGGCTTCTATACACAAACTGGTTAAACATTTTAGATCACTCCCAGAAGAGCAATTTGAATATTTAACCAAACTGATGACGATGAGTTCAGCGGATTTTCTGGATGAATGGTTTGAATGTGATCCGTTAAAAGCAACCATGTCTGCCAGCGGAATCATCGGAACATTTTTAGGTCCCCGCTCTCCGGGATCTGCATACGTTATGCTGCACCACTATATGGGCGATATTGACGGAGCATTCAGAGCTTGGGGATTCCAGAGAGGAGGCACAGGTGCTCTAAGCATGGCTATTGCCCATTCAGCAGAATATTTCGGAGCTGAGATTCTCAGGGAAGCAGAAGTGGATAAGGTAATTGTAAAGGACGGCAAAGCGGTAGGAGTTGCTTTACGTAACGGAGATGAATTCCGGGCGCACAAAGTCATATCGGGATTGGATCCAAAATTAACTTTTTTGAAAATGTTGGATGAAAACGATCTGCCTGCTGATTTTATCAGGGACATTAAAAATTTCCGGATACGCGGTTCGTCAGGGAAAATTAACCTTGCTTTGGACGGATTGCCCGACTTCTCATGTTTTCCCGGAAACGGACCCCACTTGCGGGGGGCTATCTCTATTAGCCCTAGTATTGATTATTTGGAGCGTGCCTATGATGACGCAAAACACGGCAATTTTTCGGAGCGTCCATATATCGACATTATTTTACCGTCCATTTTGGATCCAGCTATGGCTCCTCCCGGAAAGCATGTTATGTCTTGTTTTGTTCAGTATGCACCTAATTCCATAGAAGGCGGATGGAATGATGCAAAACGGGAATCTTTCGGCGATGCTGTCATTGATGCGATTGCACGTTTCGCCCCGAACATCAAGGATATTATTGTTGATAGGCAAGTATTAACACCTGCTGATCTCGAATCAATCTTCGGGTTAACAGAGGGGAATATATTTCATGGTGAATTGTCACTGCAGCAATTGTTTGTATTACGACCTGCAGCTAAATGGGCAGATTATAAAACTCCGGTACGCAATTATTACCAGTGCGGATCGGGAACGCACCCCGGCGGAGGAATAACAGGATCGCCGGGAGAAATGGCCGCAAAAAAAATTATCAATGATTGGTGATGGATAAAGTTAATGTACTGGTAGTAGGCGCTGGCGTTAACAGTTTGGTTTGCGCTTCCATGATGGCTCAAGCAGGAAAGCGTGTTTTGGTTGTGGAAGCACGTGATCAGGTTGGAGGATTGGCAGGCAATGAAGATTCAAATTCCGGATTCAAATATAATTTAGTGTACGATTATGTAGATTGGTTTGACCATCGCGTAATGAGCAAGCTGGACCTTGCAGAACATGGCTTGGAATTCCATACACCTGAGGTCATCCGCATTGCTTTGGATCCAAACGGTAAGCATATAACATTTTGTAAAGATGTAGGTCGAACTGCGGCATCAATTGGCGCTCATTCGGAAAAGGATGCTGAAAACTGGGTGACATTCAGCGAACATATCAGTTCGCTGTCCCATTTTATTGAAAAATTATATGCGATGACGCCTCCCAAGCTTCCAAAGATGGGATTACAAGAAGCCTTTTCTTTTGCACCTATTTTGCGCCCTTTCAAGAAACATGGGATGAAGGGTGTGGTGGATCTTATGCGTTCAACAGCAATGACAATGCCTGATTTGATGGATGAATGGTTTGAATCTGATTTTCTAAGAGGATCCCTCTCCACGGCAGGAATTCGCCACTTGACACAGGGACCGTTTTCGGCAGGTACGGGACTGAATCTTCTGCATAAACAGGTGCACAGTAAAGGTGTATTTCATAATGCATTGCTGGTAAAAGGAGGCATGAATAAGCTTATTTTGGCGCTAAAGAGTTCAGCAAAAACCAGCGGGGTAGCGATCCGCAATGGTTTATCTGTTCGATCAATAAATGTATCTGCCAACATTTGCAGGGGAGTGACTCTTGAAAACAATCAAACAATCGAAGCTGATTGCGTGATATCCGGCCTTGACCCAAGAAATACTTTCCTCAATTTGGTGGGAGCTCAAGCATTGAACCACCAATTTCAAAAACAAGTTAGCAATATCAAATTTCGCGGGAGTACCCTGCGCATACATTTTTTACTAAACCAACTGCCGAATATAAAGGGCGTTAAAGAAGAAAATATGAATGCAATATTTATGATTGCTCCATCTTTACAATACCTTGAAAAGGCCTATGATGCGACCAAATACGGAAAAATTCCAGAAAAACCGTTCATAGAATTTTCGTTCCCATCCATTGATAATGAGAATCTATGTGATCATGGGAAACAGGTCCTTTCTGCCACCGTTCAATACGTACCATTTCGATTAAGAGGAGAAGAGTGGAATGCTGCAATTGAAAAACGGATCAAGCAGATTGTATTGAGCCAGTTGGAAATATTTATTCCTGGAATTTCATCAATGATCGAGTATACAATTGTAAATTCACCGGTGAGATTGGAAGAGCAACTGGGGATAAGCGAGGGAAATGTGAATCACGGAGAAATGACACTGGATCAGTTCTTTTTCATGCGACCCACGGTAAGTGCAGCACAATATAAATCACCTATCCAGCATTTATACCTGTGCGGTCCGGGCACTCATCCCGGTGGTGGATTGCATGGTGCGAATGGATTCAACGCAGCAACCGAAATAATCTAACGGATGAGCTTCAAAAAAACAGCTGAAACACTTGAGCCAGGAGCCAAAACCCTTTCCCGCAAATACTACACTGATCCGATTATTCTTGATCAGGAATATGAAAACATTTTTCAAAACAACTGGCTGCCTGTTGCACGTGCTGCTGATTTGGATGAGCAGGGAACATTCAAAACCTTTGAGATTGCAGGGGAGAGTATCATTGTATTGAAGGATGACAAAAATAATTTGCGTGCATTTTACAATGTCTGCCGTCATCGCGGCACTCGGGTTTGTGTACAACCAGAAGGCAGGTTTTCCAAATCCATCCAATGCGGATACCATGGCTGGACTTATGATCTAAATGGTAATTTGATCGGCGCTCCGCATATGGATGCTGTGAATGATTTTCGTAAATCGGACTATCCATTGCATCCTATTTCGGTAGATCAGTGGAACGGTTTCATTTGTATTAATCTGGCGGACAATCCGGCTCCGCTGCATGATATTTTTTCTTCTTTGACTGAGAGGTTTTCGCAGTGGCGAATAGATGAACTGGAAGTTGCTGAGCATAAAATGTACCAGGTGAATTGCAATTGGAAAGTCATTATACAGAATTATTGTGAATGTTACCATTGCCCAATCATACATCCTGATTTAACGGAAATACATAATTACATGGGTGGTAGAAATGATATGCATTCGGGGCCTTATTTAGGCGGCTATATGAATTTCAATGACAATATTGAAAGCATTACACACTCTGGGAAACTATCATGTCCTCCAATCAAAGGATTGAAGGAAGAAAACCTGGCCAGGGTATATTATTACTCGATATTCCCCAATTTCCTGATCAGCCTGCATCCGGAATATGTTATGGCGCATTCCGTTTGGCCAGAAAGTGTGAATCGGTCCCGCATCGATTGTTTTTGGCTTTTTAGCAAGGGAATTGCACAATCCAATAAATATAAAATAGAAGATGCTATCAATTTTTGGAAAATGACCAATCTGCAGGATTGGGAAATTTGTGAAAGATCTCAATTGGGAATTCAATCTAAGAAATATAAGCCTGCTCCATATTCCGGTCAGGAAAGTTTGCTGGCTGCCTATGATAAATATTACCTCAGTCAGTTGAATGCATGATCTGGATAAGCATTACCTGAAACAGCGATGAAATTGAACCAGCAGCGGAAAATTGTGGCAATAATTCCTAAATTACATACCTGCGATTTTTCACAATATGACAGCAATTTCAATGAGAAATAATAATAACGGATTCATTGTAACCGCCAAACGTACACCGATTGGCGCATTTCAAGGAAGTTTGGCTAGCGTATCTGCAACCGACTTAGGTTCAGCCGCAATTAAAGCGGTTTTGGATGATTCAAAAATTGACCCAAAGGAAATTGATGAAGTCATTATGGGCTGTGTGCTACCTGCAGGCTTGGGGCAGGCACCGGCAAGGCAGGCAGCGCTTGGCGCAGGACTTCCGGACTCTGTTGAATGTATGACGATCAATAAAGTCTGCGGTTCCGGATTGAAAGCAGTGATGCTTGCGATTCAGGCAATTCAAACCGGCGATGCGGATGTTATCGTTGCAGGAGGAATGGAAAATATGTCCGCTGCTCCGTACCTGCTGGAAAAAGGCCGGGACGGATATCGGCTGGGGCACGGACAATTGACCGACAGTATGATCAAGGATGGGCTGTGGGATCCGTATAATGATGTTCACATGGGGAATTGTGCCGAGCTTTGCGCCGAAGAAAAAAACCATTCCCGGGAAGATCAGGATGCATTTGCACAGGAATCATACGAGAGAGCGCAAAAGGCGCAGGCAGGCGGAAAATTTGATGCTGAAATCTGTGCCGTTCAAGTACCTCAAAGAAAAGGTGATCCACTTGTAGTGGATACTGATGATGAACCCGGGAAAGCCAATTTTGAAAAAATGAAAACATTGCCTAGTGCATTTATAAAAGACGGTTCCATTACAGCTGCTAATGCTTCCAAAATCAATGACGGAGCAGCAGCGGTTCTTTTGGTATCTGCTGAAAAATGTGAATCGCTGGGGCTGAAGCCTATGGCTCAAACTGTTGCGCAGGCTTCAGCTGCGCAGGAACCCAAATGGTTCACTACTGCACCATCCATTGCCATTTCAAAATGTCTGGAAAAGGCGGGGATGCAAGTCGACGACATTGAAGCATGGGAAATCAACGAAGCATTTGCGCCGGTAACCATGGCTGCAATGGAAGATCATTCCATTGATCATGAAAAGGTAAATATGTACGGAGGTGCAATTGCGCTTGGCCATCCCATCGGCGCCAGCGGGGCCCGGATACTGACTACGTTGCTGAATGTGATGAAACAGGAAGATAAGCAAACCGGACTTGCTACGTTGTGCATCGGCGGCGGTGAGTCTTCCGCACTGATAGTGAAAAACGTCAAATGAATTTCAATTATACAGAAGAACAGCTTTTAATTCAGAAAACGGCCCGCGAATTTGCTAAGGACCATCTGGAACCGGGAGTGATTGAGCGGGATGAAACCAGCAGTTTTCCTAAGCTAGAAATATCACTGATGGCTGAGCTCGGATTCATGGGAATGATGGTACCGCAGGAATACGGCGGCGCGGGGATGGATGCCGTCAGTTATGTCACTGCTTTGGAAGAGATCGCAGCAGTGGATGCTTCGGCCGCAGTCATCATGTCTGTAAACAATTCTCTGGTATCTCAGCTTATACAAAAATTTGGATCCGAAGAACAAAAGACACAGTTCCTTCCGGATATCGCAAGCGCAAAGAAACTTGGAGCATTCAGCTTAAGCGAACCGCAGTCAGGTTCTGATGCAGGCAATATGCGTACCTTCGCCCAGAGAATAAACGGACATTATATTGTAAACGGGACAAAGAACTGGGTTACCAACGGCATAAGTTCAGGCCTTGTCATCCTAATGGCTGTAACCGAAAAAAATAAAGGAAACAAAGGTATTTCAGCATTCATAGTTGAAAAAGGGTTGAACGGATTTTCGACAGGAAAAAAAGAAGACAAACTCGGCATTCGCGGTTCTGATACATGCGAAATATATTTCGAAGACTGCAAAGTCCCTGCGGATTGCCTCATAGGGAATGAAGGCGACGGATTTAATATTGCGCTTGGAACACTTGATGGAGGAAGAATAGGCATCGCCGCCCAGGCGCTTGGCATTGCAAGATCTGCTTTGGAAAAATCTGTAACGTATGCAAAAGACCGGAAACAGTTCCAAAAACCGATCGGTGAGTTTGGCGCCATTCAATGCAAACTCGCAACGATGGCAACCAATGTTGATGCTGCCCGTCTTTTGATCTTGAAGGCAGCGCACCTGAAGGATGAACATAAACCTTATTCCAAGGAAGCTGCGATGGCTAAATTGTTTGCTTCCAGAATTGCAATGGAAGCAACAACCGATTGCGTCCAGATTTTTGGCGGGTACGGATATATGCGAGAATATGGCGTCGAGCGGCTTATGCGTGATGCAAAAATAACACAGATTTATGAAGGTACATCAGAAATTCAGGAACTGGTGGTGGCCCGTTCCCTTCTGAAACAATAACATGGATCCATCTTCAAACATCGATTGGGACAGTCTCGGATTTGATTATTATCCGACCAGAAGCTTATACCGGATGGATACGAACACATCCGGAGAATGGCAGGATGGTGGTCTTGTTCCATTCGGCGATATTTCTATTTCTCCGGCTGCCGGAGTTCTGAATTATGGGCAAGGTGCTTTTGAGGGTATGAAAGCATTTCGTTCGGCTAAGGACCGGATTACGCTGTTTCGGCCGGATATGAATGCCAACAGAATGCTGCAATCCGCAAAAAGGTTGGTAATGCCGAAAGTTCCGACATCAAAATTTATTGAAGCAGTTACAATGACAGTTAAGGATAATGCCGACTTTGTACCGCCATATGGAAAAGGATCGCTATATATACGGCCGCTGTTGTGGGGCACAGGCCCTGTTCTCGGTGTACGCCCTGCGCCATCGTATACATTTGCTGTTTTTGTCACTCCTGTAGGCCCATATTTTAAAGGCGGAGTTAAACCGCTTAAACTAAAGATGACACGGAATTTTCATCGTGCCGCGCCTCACGGTACCGGAAATGCCAAGGCAATTGGTAATTATGCTGCATCATTATATCCGCTGAAGCTGGCCAAGGAAACCGGATTTGACGAGGTGCTGTATCTGCATGCCGCACAAGATGACCTCTTGGAAGAAGTTGGATCAGCAAATGTGTTTGTATTAAAGGGCGGAATTCTGAAAACACCCAAACTTGGCGGTTCGATACTTCCCGGAGTAACGCGGGATTCGGTCATCCATATTGCCAGAGAAATATTGCATCTTGATGTTCGGGAAACAGATGTGAGCATTGATGATTTGATTACTGCGGATGAGGCATTCTGTACCGGAACTGCGGTTGTTGTTACACCAATCGGAGAAGTAACGGTAGAAGATGATGCCTACAGCATTGCCGGACAAGGCGAAGGAGAGGTTACAGGAAAATTAAGAGGACTCTTAACAGCTATACAGAAGGAAGAACGGGACGATTCCTTTGGCTGGATTACAGCCTTGGATTAATACCGGTGTATAAAGAATGACTGAAATATTGATTGAACGTGATTTCCAACAAATGAATGCTGCTTGTACAGATCGGATGCTGCAAGGTGCCGCCTAATGCACCCTCGACGGAAAGCACGGCAGTGTGTGCTGCAGGCATTGTATTCCATGGAGATATCCAGAGAAGATAAGGAAAAAGTGCTTTCAGATATGCTTGAGCGGCATCAACTGCCGGAAAAAAATCAGCCCTTTGTAAAGGATTTATTTTCGATTTGTGTCGACAAACGTTTGTGGTGCGAGGAAAAGATAAAATCCTATCTACAGAACTGGGATATGGAAAGAGTAGCGCTAGTGGACAAACTTGTGCTGGTAATGGGGATTTCTGAAATTCATTTTTTGGATGACATACCGCCTAAAGTAACTATATCGGAATCCATTGAAATAGCCAAGGAATTCAGTACAGAAGAAAGTTCATCCTTTGTGAATGGAATTCTTGATGCAGTTTATAAGGATGCCGAGGTGAAAAAAACAGCAAACGCGGATTAGTATTTCAATCTGCTTTATATTCAAAATTCATTAATTTTACAGGATGCTTCAGAATACACTAAAGAAACTCTTCGGGACACATTCCGGCCGAGCGATTAAAAAGCTTGATCCGGTTGTCGCCGATATTAACCGGTTCTACGATTCCATTCAGTCCAAAACTGACGAAGAACTCGTTTCGCGAACACGGGAATTTCAGTCTGAATTGTCTGACATCGAATCATCTCTGCGTTCGTCTTTAGAAGGCAAGCCAGCTGAAGATATCGACAAAGAAGTACAGGATGCGCTGGAAGGTAAACTGGAAGAGATTTTACCCGAAGCTTTTGCAATGGTAAAGGAAACCTGCCGGAGGCTCTGCGGACAATCATGGAAAGTGGTCGGCCACGACACCGATTGGCAGATGATTCCCTACAATGTCCAGCTTGTGGGATCCGTTATTCTTCATCGCGGGACTGTTGCTGAAATGAAAACAGGCGAAGGGAAAACGCTTGTGGCAACCATGCCGATCTATTTGAATGCACTCACCGGAAACGGTGTCCATGTTATTACGGTGAACGATTATCTTGCGCAGCGCGACGCCGAGTGGATGGGAGAAATTTATAAAAAGCTTGGACTCAGCGTAGGGTTCATCCTGAATTCAATGGACAATTCTCAACGCCGCGACATGTATGCGCGCGACATTACGTACGGCACGAATAACGAATTCGGATTCGATTATTTAAGGGATAATATGTCCCTCCGCCCGGAAGATCAGGTGCAGCGCGGGCATAATTATGCTGTTGTGGATGAAGTGGACAGTGTCCTGATCGACGAGGCGCGGACTCCCTTAATTATCTCTGGTGCCGTTGACGCGCCTGTTGATAAGACATTTACGGAATTGCGTCCGCTTGTCCAAAATCTCGTCAAAAAACAGCAGTCGCTTGTATCATCCATTTTATCCGAAACCGAAACGCTGCTGAAAGAAGAACGGGATGACGAAGCCGGCTATAAGCTTCTTCAGGCAACTCGCGGTATGCCGAAGCACCGTCAGCTATTAAAGATATATCAGGAACAGGGCATGAAAAAGCTGGCACACAATGCCGAATCCGAGCTCCTTCGGGATAAAAAACTCCACGAAGCAGATGATGACCTTTATTTCAGTATTGATGAAAAAACACATGTTATAGATATCACCGATAAAGGCAGGGAAGCGATTGCGCCGGATAACCCCGATGCATTTATCATTCCGGATTTGGGCGAACTGCTGCATGAGATCGATGAGCGGGAAGGATTATCCGGACTTGAAAAAGAACAGGAAAAGGAAAAGGTGCATCAGGTGCATGCGGAACGCAGCGGAAAGATACATAACATTACCCAGTTGCTTCGGGCTCATACCTTATACGAAAAGGACGTAGAATATGTTGTGGACGGCGGAAAAGTGCTTATCGTAGATGAATTTACCGGAAGGGTTCTACCCGGAAGGCGCTACAGCGACGGACTCCACCAAGCGCTTGAAGCCAAGGAAAATGTAACAGTGGAGCGCGAAACCCAAACGTTGGCGACCATTACGATTCAGAATTATTTCCGGCAATACGGGAAACTGTCCGGCATGACGGGAACCGCCGTTACCGAAGCTGAAGAATTCGGGAGTATTTACAAGCTCGAGGTTATGGAAATCCCAACCCATCAAGATGTGATTCGGAATGACCGAAACGACCTCGTTTACAAAACAAAACGCGAAAAATTCAATGCAGTCATTGATGAAATTGAGGAGTGCTATAAGAAAGGGCAGCCAGTCCTCGTTGGTACAATTTCGGTTGAAGTGTCTGAACTCCTGTCACGGATGCTGAAACGAAACGGTGTAACGCACAATGTGTTGAATGCAAAGCAGCATAAGAGCGAGGCGGAAATTGTGTCATTAGCCGGGCAGAAAAGTGCTGTTACGATTGCCACAAATATGGCAGGAAGAGGCACAGATATTAAACTCGGTGATGGCGTTGTTGATCTTGGCGGACTTCATATCATTGGTACAGAACGGCACGAGTCCCGCAGGATAGATCTTCAGCTGAAAGGACGCGCCGGAAGGCAGGGCGATCCAGGTTCATCACGATTTTATCTCAGTCTGGAAGATGACCTCATGCGCTTGTTCAACAGTGAGCGGATAGCCAATATCATGGACAGAATGGGCGTGGAAGAAGGGGAAGTTATAACACACGGTATGGTAACGCGGGCGATTGAAAATGCGCAGAAGAAAGTGGAGGAACGCAATTTCGGAATTCGGAAACACTTATTGGAATATGATGATGTTATGAATCAGCAAAGGCAGATCGTATATGATATCCGGAATCAGGCGCTCACGGGCGAACAGATAAGGGAAACGATTCAGGAGTTAATTCAGGATTATATCGACAACGAAATTGCAAGGCATGAATCTGATGATCCTTACAGTTGGGACTGGGATGGACTGAAACATAATTTGGCTTCTCATTTGCTTGTGGATGCCGATCTTCAAAAAGTTGAAGCGAATGCCGGCACTTCCATGACTGCAGCAGAGGTGCATGCATTTGTACTGGACCATGCAAATGAAGTGTATGCAACAAGGGAATCTCTAATACCTGAAGATGTGATGCGAGGATTTGAACGCTTCGTTGTCCTTAGGACTATGGATGAAAAATGGAAAGACCATCTTTATGCCATGGACCAGATTCGCGAGGGAATCAATCTGCGGGCTTACGGGCAAAAGAATCCGCTGTTAGAATATAAATCGGAAGGGTTCGCATTATTTTCAGCGATGATGGATGACACGACAAGTGAGACTGTCCAGCGCCTTTTTCGGACTCAGATCAGGGGAATGGAAGACGCTCCCGCTGTTCAGAGAGAAGCACCAAGAAATGTCAATCTCCAGCATGATGAATCCACAGGGATGGGATTTACGGCACAGCAGCCGCAGGGTCAACCAAAACAGCCTGTGCATGCTGATAAAAAAGTAGGGAGAAATGAAAAAGTGAAAGTGATAAGTCCCAGCGGCAAAGAAGAATGGATCAAGCATAAAAAACTGCAGCATTATTTGAACAAAGGATATTCGGAGGGCGCATGAGTTCCAAAGGAAAAAAGAAGGATTTAGGCTTTTCCACACGGGCAGTTCATGTCGGGAATGAAAGTGATGCATTAACAGGATCCATATCGCCGCCAATTCATTTAACATCCACCTACGAACAGGATGCAGTTGGTGAGACTCGCGGATTTGATTATTCAAGAGTCGATAATCCAACGCGGCAGCGGTTGGAAGAAAATTTATCTTCCCTTGAAGGTGGGAAATTCGGCATCACATTTGCCACGGGAATGGCCGCTACAACTGCTTTATTTCAATTGTTTGATCAGGGCGATCATATTCTGATTTCCCGAAATACGTACGGCGGCACTTACAGAATGAGCATGGAGGTGATGCGCCGCCAAGGGATTGAATTTGATTGGGTTGATACCAGAGATATTGATTCCGTTGCATCGGCTATCAAGAAAAACACAAAACTCATTCATGTAGAAACACCGACAAATCCGCTCTTGGAATTGTGCGATTTAAAGGCAATGGCTTCACTTTGCAAAAAGCACAAAATTTTGTTTAGTGTGGACAATACATTCATGAGTTCATACGGTCAGCGTCCACTGGAGTTGGGTGCGGATATTGTCATGCACAGTACAACAAAATCTCTGGCAGGCCACTCTGATATTCTGGGCGGAGTGCTGATTACGAACGATGAATTATTGGCTGAAAAACTTCATTTCATGCAAAAGGCAACAGGAGCGGTTCCGAGTCCATTCGACTGCTGGATTGTGCTGCGGTCAACAAAAACGCTCGCACTTCGATACCAAAAAGCATCGGACACAGCCAATGAATTAGCATGGTGGCTTGCAAAACAAAAGAAGCTGAAACACGTGGTTTATCCCGGATTGAAAAATCATCCACAATATGACTTGGCTGTAAGGCAGCAGATGACGCCCGATGGAACTCCAATCTTTGGAAATATGATTTCATTCGATATTGGTTCGGAATCTGCACGTGACCGATTTATTGCAAAACTGGAATTATTCAAGCTGGCAGAAAGCTTGGGAGGAGTCGAAAGTTTAATTTGCAGTCCATTTAGTATGACGCACGCAGCATTGCCGGAAAAAGATAAATTAGCGATGGGAATTACTCCATCTCTGATTAGGCTCTCCATCGGAATAGAGGATACGGAAGACCTCAAAAAGGATCTTCAGAAGGCATTACAGCAATAGTGCACTTATTGCCATATTTGATATAAATCACACCTTCATGATAGTTTTTGGGAAATACCATAGTGTGAAATAACTTATGTCGTTTTCCGAGAGAAATATCTAGGTGTTTGCACCTGCGAAACAAGAATGCATAGAGAATGACAGACGTAAGACAGTTTAAGCAGAAGATAGCACTTTTTGTTGCTTTGGCCGTGATTGTACCGCTGAATGCCGATACCGTTACTGTATCGATCGGTGAAGTAGAGTATGACGGTTACCCAACAACTGTATCGGTTCCTGTTATTGTTTCCAATCCATCTTCATCTATTGGCGGCATTCAGTTTGATCTAACAGATTCCCATGAATCGGTGGATCTTTCAAGTGTTTCCCCTGCCGGCAATGCTTCTGCATTTAGTGCATCCTACTCTGAATTTTCTAATGGAACAAACAGAATTCTGCTGTATAACGGTTCTGGAACAAGTCCTCTTCCCGTAAATTCTGATACAGTTTTAATACTGTTGTTTGACGCGTCTTCAATTGCTTCATCCGTTATTGATCTTGCGCAAACTAATTTGGTAGTGACTGATTCTGCAGGCACCGCTCTGCCATCGATTGGTGAGGATGGGAAAATAGAGATTGGTAATGTTGTTTCTTTCAGCATGAATTCTGATTCGGGTGATATCACAGATTTGGTCACGCTTCAAATTTCCATGGATAATGATGGTGATGTCGGCGGTTTCCAGTTTGATCTCGCAGATAATCCTGATTATCTAGATTTGGATTCGGCTTGGCTTGATACAAGAACAGCAGAT
>JASLML010000014.1 GCA_030746535.1 Fidelibacterota bacterium | reverse complement strand
CCGAAAAGATCAAACAGTACCGCAAAAAACAGGACAGCCGCAAGAATAGACAGCCCCTGCATTGCCTGCCTCGAAAAATTCTTTGAGGTTTGCTCCAGAAATAATGAAAGAAAAGTAATTGTTACTCCTACGCCAACGCATACCAATGTATTGTATAAGGCACGGATGTATGAATACGGTCTGGCCGGGTCCATGGCAATCCCGTGATCAAAAGGCGAAATAAGTATTCCGGGATACCGTGCACCCAGAATCATGAGCGCAACTCCTCCAATAAATGTCGTGATCACCGCCGACGGTGTAAATCTCTTCCAGAAGACTCCGAGGAAAATCGCCACAACGAGCGGAGGTGTTAGGGTTGAATGGAAATATCCATGGGCTTCATAAACTGTCGGGAAATTCTTAAAAGCAAGCACCGCCAGCACACCGGAAACAGTAATTGCAATGGATGTATACCGCGCAGCTCTTAATTCGCCTTTTTCATCCGTGTTGTCAGTAGATGATTTATTCAAATATCTCTTTACAGGGCGGTAAACATCATTAATGAAAACAGCTGCTGTTGCATTGATCAGCGTATCAACAGTTGACATTAGAGCCGCTGTTAAGGCCGCCATTACAAATCCGAAAATTCCCGGACTGGTTACAATGCTCGCGACTACTACAAAAATTTCATCGGGAGAAATATTCGGACTCACAATGTCCGGACTTGCAACACTGATTGCTTTGCCGATCCAGCCGGCATTACCAACAACAATCGCGGAAATCGGAAGAATAAAAAGGATATTCACGGCGGCTGCTTTGCGTCCTTCATTCACATTTCGGCAGGCCATGAACCGCATAATGAGGCCTTGGTTCATGAACAAAAATCCGACGGATCCGGCAACCGCATCCTGCCAGAATATCCCGACAAAATTAAAACTGGAAGGCTGATTGAAATCCGCCAATGGCAGTTTCCACGTTTGTGGAAGCAGATTCCAAAATGTATCAAATCCTCCTACATAGGAAACTCCAATTGCAAACAGCATCAGTCCAGCAA
Organism: Fidelibacterota bacterium; assembly: GCA_030746535.1. Lineage (GTDB taxonomy): Bacteria > Fidelibacterota > Marinisomatia > Marinisomatales > TCS55 > JAAZYX01. The sequence goes on along the minus strand of JASLML010000014.1, from coordinate 33,879 downwards.
ACAGGAGGATAAATCCTTGTAAAAGATCGGTGAAAATGACAGCAGTCTGGCCGCCGAATGTGATATAAATGCCGGTGATAATTGCAATAACGACTATGGCGCGCATGAGTGTTATTTCGATATCCGAACCGAACAAAGTGAATGCTTCCGGAAGCATAGGAATGACCGCTTTCCCCAACGTGAGGAAACCAATACCAATGTAGCCGATCATATAGAGCAATAAGAGGATTGTCGCTAAAAATCTTGCGGACGGGCTGAACCTTTTTTCAAAATATTCGGGAATGGACCTGACCTTAGAATAGACCAGAATCGGAAGCCATCCAAACATGAAAAAGGGGATAAAGAACCAATCATTCATATAGGTCATGGTGGAGCTGAATCCGTGCTCCCATGCCTTAGCGGAATATTTTACAAAACTGTGGCTGCCAACACCTGTTGCCACAATGGACATCGTAATCAGCCACCACGAAAATCTGCGTCCGCCGAAAAAGAAATCGGAAGTTGTCCGCGTGTACCTTCCAAAGTAGCTTCCGAATAACATGATGGCGAGGAAATACACCACCATGACGATCCAGTCCGTTGAGGTTCCTATATTGTGAAACGTTTCCATCAGCGCAATGCAAACAGTGTTAGCAGTCCATGGATCATCATATACCAGATGAAACCGAAATAAAGGATTTTAAGCCAATTGCTGTGTATTGGATTTTTTAGGTCAATGGATCCGCTCTTGCGTATGATTATAATTCCAGCAAAAAAGAATAGTCCTCCAACGCCGTACAGGTAAAAAAACGGAAGCCAAGAGTGTGAAAATAAATCCATATTAAATTTTATCGAATCCCGGTTTCAGTTTATCATACGTTTCAAGCAATCCCTCTACCATCACTTTTGAATTTCCTGTAACAGGCATGAAGTTGGTGTCGCCTGTCCACCTTGGTACAATGTGGTAATGGATGTGCTCTTCGATTCCAGCACCGCCGGCTTTCCCGATATTTGCTCCAAAATTGAATCCTTCAGCCTTTAGTGCTTCTGACAAAACTGCCTTGCTTTTTGTGGAAATTTCCATGATCTCATGCAAAATGTCTTCGTCCAATTCCGTCGGGTTTGAGACGTGTTCGTATGGGGAAATCATAAGATGCCCATTATTGTAAGGATAAAGATTCATCAAAACAACACAATGGTTTCCGCGATAAAGAATAAGGTTCTTCCTGTCCTTATCATCATCTGGTTTGGCGCAAAAGATACAGCCGTCTGCTTTGGGAGCAGAAATGTATTCAATCCGCCATGGTGCCCACAGTCTGGATTTTTCATCCACCGGCTGTATTATTCGTCTTCGTTTTGATGCGCCGAAGACACACGGCTTTCCAGTTCTCGCGGCATTTCTTCATAATGGCTGAATGCTTCCGAATGCAGTCCGCGGCCGCCGGTGAGAGACCGAAGCCTGGTTGAATAATGATGCAGTTCTCCCTGCGGCACCTTTGCGTTTACAATTTGAAGTGCGCCTTCGGAATCCATTCCCTGAATTTTTCCGCGGCGGCTGGATAAATCGCCCATCACATCGCCCATGTAATCTTCCGGCACTTTGATGGAAACGTCCATAATCGGCTCCAAAAGGCAGGGCTGCGCACTGCGAAACGCTTCCTTGAATGCTTCCTTTCCGGCGATTTGGAATGCAATATCTTTTGAATCCACCGGATGCTGTTTCCCATCGTAAAAATCCACTTTTACATCCACAACTCTGTAGCCTGCAATGATTCCGTCGACGCACGCCGCAGTTACACCTTTTTCCACGGATGGAACAAACACTCTGTCAACATTTTGCCCTACAAGAGATTCGTTGAATTCCACTCCTCTTCCGCGTTCCGACGGTTCTATCCGCATCCAAACTTCCGCAAACTGACCTGCGCCCCCGGATTGTTTTTTATGGCGGTATTTGGAATCACCAGCGCCTTTAATTGTTTCACGGTAGGGAATTTTTGGCTGCATCATATCCAGTTCAACATTGTAATTCCTGCTTAAACTTCCCACGGCAACCTGCAAATGCAGTTCTCCCTGTCCGGAAATAACCGTTTGCTTCAATTCCGGATCAACATGGTAAACAAACGTCGGATCCTCTTCATGGATGGTTGCAAGGCCGACGGCAAGTTTTTCCTCGTCGCCTTTGGATTTAGACTTAATAGCCATATGAATGTTTGGGTTAGGATAATCCACACCCTTCAGGTGAACGGGATTTTTCGAAAGGCATAATGTATCACCTGTATGAGTTGATTTCAATTTTACAACAGCTCCGATGTCTCCTGCATTCAACGCAGATAAACTGGTTCTGTTTTTCCCGTTAAGAACAAACATTTGCCCGAATCTTTCGGAATGTCCCTGCGAAGCATTATAAAGATCCATGCCTGTGCTCACCTTGCCGGAGTAAACTCTAAAAAAGGACAGTTCTCCAACATGAGCTTCGCTGATAGTTTTAAACACAAAAACAACCGGATCCGATCCGTCAAGCCGAACCTCAACTTCTTCCTCTGAGTTTGGTTTAGTAGCTGAAACCTTTTCACGGTCCAGCGGAGAAGATCCATATTTTGACAAGAAATCCATCAGGCGTGCTACGCCGATAGTTGACCCTGCAGCTGTACAAAACAGCGGGATGAAGGATTGATCCTGAACAGCCTGATGAATTCCTCCGCGCATTTCTTCTTCTGAGAGACCGCCTTCGTCAAAAAATTTCTCGAGGAGTGTATCATCCGATTCTGCAACATATTCAATCAACTCTTCATGGAGCTGGTTCACTTTTTCTTCCCAGTCTTCCGGAAGTGCTTCCTCCGAAAATGTTCCGCTGCCGTCCGTTTTATAGGTAATCAATTCTTTTCGAAGCACATCAACAATCTGATTGAATCCGGGTCCTGCATTTACAGGCAGCTGCATAGGGAAAACTTTGTTGCCAAACCGTTTTTTACATTGAGCAAGTATTGTGTCAAATTTTGTATGCTCGCGGTCAAGCCCGTTAATTACCAGAACTTTTGGTATATCAAACCCTGTACTGTAGCCAACAACCTGTTCGGTGCCAACCTCTACTCCGTTGACCGCATGAATAACTACAACAGATAAATCCGCAACAGCCAGAGAACTGATTGCTTCACCGATAAAATCCATGTAACCGGGAGCATCAATAAAATTGAATTTCTTTCCCTCCCATTCCAAATGAAGCGGGCAGGAGTGAATGGAAATCTGCCGTTCTTTTTCTTCGGGATGATAATCAGAGACGGTGCTGCCTGCTTCAATGGTGCCAAGCCTGTTTATTTCGCCTGCGCAAACAAGCATGGACTCAGCCAGCATAGTTTTTCCGGATGCACCATGGCCTACAAGTGCAAAATTTCGAATGTCGCCAGAAGCATATTCTTTCATTCAATATCCTCTTATTCTGTTAAAATTTGTCGAAACCTCTTACCTCGATTTCGTAAAATGGCATGCGGAAAATGGGATAAAGTGTAAGGAAGCGTGCCGTTTTCAGGCAAGCCGTTTATCGCAGTTCAATTCCGCTGATCAATTGAACTTTTTTCTTCAATGAATTCCCGAAGAGCAGGCACAATATATACATCGGTAACATCCATCGACTTAAACTCGCTTGCGAGAATTTTAAGACGGGATTCAATTGGATGTTTTTTATTCAGGATAACATATTTCTGATTTTTCAGTATACACGATCCTCCGACAAAATCTCCCGTTCCCAAAACAAGTTCTATATGAAGCCGGTCAGCTAATTCTTCAAACAATTCCATCATTTTTTCAGGATTCATTTCCTGTATCATAACAATTCTTCACGTTTATTCGATTGTAAATACTCCACTAAATTTTTTACTTCTTCTACTTTTTCCATCGGAACCACAAGCGTTGCATCATCCGTATGAATTACCGCCAAATCATCCGCGCCGATGACTGCGGTAAATCTGTCATTGGAATCAATGAAATTATTTGTTCCTCCAATGGATACACCATCGCCGCGAATCACATTTCCTTGCTTATTTTTGGATGAAAGATCAAATACAGACTGCCACGATCCTACATCACTCCATGTAAATTCTGCCTTTACTACATGCACATTGTCCGCCTTTTCCATGAGTCCGTAATCTATGGATTCCGGCACAATTCGATCCCAAACTCCCGAGATAGATTTCCTGCTGTTTTGAAGTTCCTGAATTTGAAAAAGATGATCACTTAATTCCGGCATATGAATCCCAAACTGATCTAAAATTGTGGAAATTTTCCAGATAAACATGCCTCCGTTCCACAGAAAATCACCGCTGCTGATAAATCGGTTGGCTAGGCTCAAGTGGGGCTTTTCTGCAAATGTTTTCACGTTGTAAGCATTATCAAACCCCCTCAGCCGCCTGGAACTGTGCTGAATATATCCGTATCCTGTGGACGGATAACTCGGTATTATGCCGATGGTAACGAGAGAATCCATTTTAGTAGCAATTTTTGAACCCGACGTAAGTGCTTTTTGAAATAGTTTATGTCCAATGATTAGGTGATCAGCGGGGAAAATTCCCATGACTGCATTTTCATCAATCCGGCCGATTTTTAATGCGGCAAGGCCAATGCACGGAGCAGTGTTTTTCCCGGAAGGTTCAACAATGATATTATTTTTGCTAATGCCTTTTATTTCTTTTTGAATCAGCGGTGCAAGGTCCTTTCCCGTTACAATAAAAATATCCTCCACAGACTTCAGTTTCTTTAGACGGTCTACCGTCATCTGAAGCATGGTTTCTTCTCCAATGATCTTTAAGAGCTGCTTGGGCCGGTCGTTTCGGCTGTACGGCCAAAATCGCTTGCCTTTTCCTCCGGCCATAATAACAGCAAACATTAGTCTACTTCTCCCAAATGAATTGCAGAAATAACTTTGTCCCAGTTTGCGCGGACTTCAAAGGTATCGGGAACAACAGCAAACCATTCCGCTTGCTTATGGGGAATCGCTGATCCGTGGGAATATTGATTATTCATGTCAGAATCCTGAAAAACCATCAGTCTAACCAATCCTTCCGGAAGCTTTTCGAATGTGAAAACATTATCGGAATTTACAACGGAAGTTGCGATCGGAAGTTCCTTTTCAGCAGAAGATGCAACTACCAGCAATTTGTCCTTTCTGCTTCCGGATATTCTTCCTTCCAAGGAACCAAAACTCGGATAATCACTTACAGAAATTGAAAATATTGATACCGAATCAATGATTGATTCTCCGGAAGTTGTATGCAGTCTCTCACCGAGAATTGTTAATTTGTATTTCTCATCTGATCCCCATCCTTCTATCGGTAACATTTTGAAATGAAATGGGGAAATAATCTTTATTTTGACTTCAACTTCAAGTGAATCTGAGTCTTCTAATCGAATGTTTTTTGATATATCCTTTGGAAAGATTACTGGATGAGAAATAATACAATCTAAATAAGGCTGGGATTCTTTTTCCGGCTGCAGATTTGTCATTCTTTTTGGAAGGTTCCATTTTATTTCCGCAGTATCAAATGCAGCGGGAACCCGGACATCCAGTTTCCCGGAGTTCATAAGAACGGAATCTCCCAGCAAAATAGATTCAATAACAATGGAAGACACTCCCGGTTCTGCCGGATGCGCAATCTGCACCTGCACCATTGACGAATCCAATGGGTCGAGATACGTTTTAGCATTTACCGGAATACCCGATTCAGGCATGATATAGGCGGATCCGATTCTGCTTCCTTTTGGCACAGCTCTGTTTAAGGTGACCTGTCCCCAGTCTGGGCCAAGCCAATTTCCTTTGATAATTCGAAAATCTTCCGGTTCGGAGAACGGCATCATATGAATTCCGGAAACAGATTGAGAGGTATCCAGCGAAACAGAATACACCCATGGAAGTCCATATTCCATCCGGGATGGAATTAAAGGCAAACCGGTCATTCGGTTATCTATCGCAAGAATTTTATAATTCCCGGATGCCAAGAATTGAAATTTATAGTTCCCGTTATCATCCGCTTCTGAAACGAAGTGAGGTTTTTCGGCAAACAGGCTGTCATTTATTGTGGTCGGATCAATTTTCCAGAGATGGGCTGAAAAAGAATTCGCGGAAAAGATTCTTCCCGAAATATTGCCTTCATCAATGGTGTTTCCGGTGCTGTAAGCAATTTGAACCGGTTGGGCCAATGATACGCCGTGTTCATCTGTTAACGTGCGGCCTAGCGTAATCACATAAGTCTGATTTTGTATTAGGTCTTCCGGAAAATCAAACAGCAATGTTTTCTTCCTCAAAACAAATTCGGGCCGGCCTGATAATAGCGGTGAAATACGGATAGCATTATCTACAGTGCGCTCATCCAGGTATTCGGAAAATTCTATGCTAATTTTGCCGCCTTTGAAATGCAGCGATCGGTTTGCCGGAGAAATAGTGATCACTTCCGGCGGAGTGGTGTCAACTGGCCCTCCGCTGGGCCCCTTTACTGCAGCACAGGATTGAACAAACAATGCCACAACCGTAATTAGTAATAATGCTGATTTTGTATTTTGTGCCTGCTTCACGATTGGGAGTTTAGTCTTCCTCAGTTGTAAATTCAAATATGGGTGATAAATAAATATCAATCTCAATTTTATGATTATTTGATTTCCATGCCGCTTGTTCCATCCTATATCAGCAATCTAGCCAATTATAAGCCCGGCAAACGTATAGAAGAAGTCACCCGAGAATACGGTCTTGAAGGGGTGATTAAATTATCATCGAACGAAAATTCTCTTGGTGCGTCACCTAAAGCGATAGCAGCGGTAAAAAAAGCATTAGGCTCTACACACAGATATCCTGATGCATTCGGATTTGAATTACGAACGAAACTGGCTGACAAATTCGATGTAAAACTGGACAATGTTGTCCTTGGAGCGGGGTCGGAAGGAATCATGTCCACAATTATGCGGACTTTTCTGCTGAGCGATGATGAATTGGTATCTGCTGCAAATTCGTTTATTGGATTTAGAGTACTGGCCAATGCTTCGGGAAGAAAAGTGCATTGGGTGCCAATGGAAAATTACCGCTACGATTTGAAGTCGATGGCCAATGCAATCAATGAATATACCAAAATCATTTATATTGCCAATCCAGACAATCCAATGGGTACCTATATTACCCGTCAGGAATTTGATGAATTTTACCAGAAAGTACCCGATCGTGTGCTGATTATCCTTGATGAGGCATACTATGAATTTTCAAAAGAAATTGAGGATTATCCGGACTCCATGAGCTACCGCTACGATAATGTTATTACACTCAGAACCTTTTCAAAGGCCTATGGACTTGCAGGGCTAAGAATCGGATATGGTTTTGCACATCGGGAATTGATTGGCAACCTGATGAAAGTAAAAGTTCCTTTTGAACCGTCAATGCTGGCGCAGAGTGCAGCCGCTGCCGCGCTTGAAGATCAGCAATTTCTCAGCCAAACACTGAATCTGAATACAAATGGACTTCAATATTTATCCGATGAGTTGCGTAAATTGAATGTAGAAACCATTCCCAGCGCAGCAAATTTTATTACCACTCTTTGGGAATCGGGCGATAGAGCACATTCCATTGCGGAAGAATTATTAAAGCGGGGAATTATTGTGCGTCCGCTGGATTCTTTCGGATGGCCGAATTGCTTGAGAGTTTCCACTGGACTTGAATCCGAAAATGAAGCATTTATTGAAACATTGACAAGCGTGATCTAATAGATGAAACCTTATACCATAAACGGATTTGATCATTGCGAACTGTATGTCAGCAATGCAAAACAGGCGGCTCATTTTTACAGGACTGCTTTGGGCTTTCAGCCTATTGCCTACCGAGGGCTGGAGACGGGGTCCCGTGACCGAGTCAGTTATGTTTTGAAACAGAATAAAATCAGGTTTGTCCTGACATCGGCTCTCGAAAAGGATTCGCCTATCGGAAGGCATGTTGAATATCACGGGGACGGCGTTAGGGATATTTCATTTTCCGTTAATAACGCCGAACAGGCATGGAAGGAAACCACGGAAAGAGGAGCGGAAAGCATATTGGAACCTTGCCTCATCGAAGACGATCGGGGACAGGCAATAATTTCCACGATTAAAACATTTGGTGATACCACTCACACCTTTGTACAGCGGGACGGATACCAGGGCGTCTTTCTCCCCGGTTATCAGGTTTATGAAACAGAAGAACAAATTGCTGATCCGTCCGGGCTTGTGCACATGGATCATGTTGTCGGGAATATGCCGGATGGTAAAATGCAGGAAGTCTGCAATTGGTATGAAAAAATCTTCGATTTTCACCGGTACTGGTCCGTAGATGATAAAGATATAAATACGGAATATTCCGCTCTTCGATCCATCGTAATGGCGAGCGAGAATGAAAAAATTAAAATGCCGATCAACGAGCCGGCAGATGGAAAACGAAAATCACAGATTCAGGAATTTATTGATTATTACCACACGGCCGGAATTCAGCATATTGCCATGTCAACCAAAGACATCATTAATACTGTTTCCAAAATGAGAAATAACGGAATTGAATTTCTTCAGGTCCCGAAATCTTATTATACCGATTTAACAGACAGAATCGGAGATATAGATGAAGATATCCAAACTTTGGCAGAGTTGGGAATCCTTGTTGATAAGGATGAAAACGGGTATATGCTTCAAATTTTTACAAAACCAATTCAGGACAGGCCAACCTTGTTTTACGAAGTCATCCAAAGGAAAGGGTCCAGAAGTTTTGGTAAGGGCAATTTCAAAGCTCTGTTTGAATCCATTGAGCGGGAACAGGAAGCCCGCGGAAATCTTGAACCGGTAGGAGGCTGATGAAATTCGCAACATATACAGAAAAAGGATATGACTCGCATAGATTTGGGATTGTCAGGGATGGTCTAATTGTGGACGTCCTGCGCGCAGCAATTTATATGAATGAATCCGAGGGAAATTCAAATTTCCTATCGATTCCGTCTTCTTTAAAGGCGTGCCTTGAACAATGGAATGCCATGCTTCCGCTATTGCAAAAACTTGATCAGTCTCTTCCGGATTCCGGACTTGATGCGCTCAACGCCGGCGGCAACCTGATAGCAAAGCCCATCGCAGATGTGAGCCTTCTTCCGCCCGTCCCTAACCCTGCGGTATTCAGGGATTTTTACGTTTTTGAACAGCATGTAAAAGCTGCAAGGAAGGGGCGCGGGCTGGACATGCATCCTAGCTGGTACGAGTTTCCAGTTTTCTATTATTCAAATCCCGTAAATCTGTTTGGTCATGGGGAAGATTTTCCCTATCCAGAAGGCAGTAATGCGCTTGATTTTGAGCTTGAGCTGGCGATCATTATCGCGAACGGCGGAAAAGACATTTCCGCTGACGATGCAGATACCGTTATCGGCGGATATACCATTTTGAACGACTGGTCTGCGCGGGATTTTCAAAAAGAAGAAATGGTTCTCAATATGGGTCCGGCCAAGGGGAAAGATTTCGGATCATGTTTTGGTCCGTATATGGTAACACCGGACGAGTTGGCCGATGCCTGGGATGATGACGGAAACCTGCAATTACGGATGACTTTACACAGAAACGGTGAACAGCTTTCGGACGGCAATGCTAACGATATGTATTTTTCCTGGGGACAGATCATCGAAAGGGCGAGTAAAAACACTGCCCTTGTTGCTGGAGAATATCTCGGTTCCGGGACGGTAGGTACGGGATGCATCATGGAGCTGAAGCCGGAGAACACGGGCGGATGGATTCAAAAAGGCGATACGGTAACATTAGAAATCGAGCGGCTTGGAATTTTGGAAAACAAGGTGGTCTAAATGCCTTTTTATGTAAAACAGGGAAACATTCCGGCAAAACGCCACACGCAATTCAAACAGCCTGACGGTTCGCTTTATAAAGAACAGCATATGAGCCGTGAGGGATTTTCGAACATTTATTCCAATCTTTATCATATTCATCCGCCGACCCAAGTGAAAAAAGTTGGGAAGTTTACTCCGTTTTCTTTTGAAGAATGGTCCGGCGAACACCGCCACTGCCACTTCCGTTCCGGGAAAATAAAATCCGCCGGCGATCCGATTTCAAGCAGAATCCCGCTTCTTTTCAATTCCGATGTAACACTGTTGAAATCGCATGCAGCAGAATCCATGGATTATTTTTACCGCAATTCGCATGCGGATGAAACCATTTTTGTTCACATAGGATCAGGAACATTCCATTCGTATCTCGGGGATCTGACATTTGAAAAAGGTGATTATATTGTCATCCCCAAGGGCGTGATTTGGAAAATGTCCATGGAAAGCGAATGTCGGTTTCTTATTATTGAAACCGCCGGCCCCATGGAAACGCCACGGAGGTACCGGAATGAACACGGCCAATTGATGGAACATTCGCCATTTTGCGAACGGGACATTCGCACACCAGAACTTCAGGATGCCAAAGACGAAACTGGTGATTTTACTATTCTGACAAAAGTTCAGGGCGGAACACAGTCTTATATTTATGCCAATCATCCGTTTGATGTGGTTGGCTGGGACGGCTTTTACTTCCCCTGGATTTTCAATATCGGAGACTTTGAACCAATCACCGGACGAGTTCACCAACCGCCCCCTGTTCATCAGACGTTTCAGGCTCCCGGACTTGTAGTATGCTCTTTTGTACCAAGATTATTTGACTACCATCCGGAAGCAATTCCAGCGCCGTATGCCCACAGTAATGTGGATTCGGAAGAAGTCATCTTTTATGTGGAAGGCAATTTCATGAGCAGAAAAGGAATGGAGGAAGAATCCATCACCTTTCATCCTGCCGGACCTCCGCACGGCCCGCAGCCGGGAAAAACAGAAGCGAGTATCGGAGAAAAAGAAACCACCGAACTTGCCGTAATGGTCGACACGTTCCACCCGCTTAAAAAAACCGTAGCCTGCAAAGACATTGATGATCCGAAATACCCCCTTTCATGGCTGGACGGCGGCGATTATAAAGATTTGCTGTCTCTGGAATAATCAATCTTTATGATCATCGATCCGGCAGAACAGTCCTTTAAGGATAATCATAAAATCATGATCGGATCGATTGTGCCAAGGCCGATCGCTTTTGTGTCAACTGTCTCAAGTGAAGGCATGCCGAACCTTGCACCCTTTTCCTATTTCAACGGCGTTTGTTCCAATCCGCCAACGGTTATGTTTGCACCCGGCAGACGCGGCTACGATGGGAAAACCAAGGATACTCTGAACAATATCCGCGCAACAAAGGAATTTGTGATCAATATTGTTTCTGAATCCTTCGTTGAAAAAATGGTCAAATGTTCAACCGATTTTGATCCGCATGTGAACGAGTTTGAAATATCCGGATTGACTTCCGCACCTTCCAGCAAAGTAAAACCGTCACTCGTTCAGGAATCAAAGGTAAGTTTTGAATGCGATCTGAATCAAATCGTCGAAATCGGCGATGGAACAGCGGGAAGTGGATTTATCGTTATTGGGACTGTCGTGCTTTTTCATATTGATGATGACGTTTACAAAAATGGACGGATCGATTTACATGCGCTGAATCCGATAGGAAGGCTTGCCGGAAACAGTTACACCCGCATTACCGATACCTTTGAATCGGTCCGCCAAATTAAACCCGATAAATAAATCCTTTCATTCCTTTACCGGATAATTGGCATAGGAATTCCCCAACGAATCAATGGATCAATCCCTCAAAGATAAAATCTACAAAGCGCAGTGTTTCGGCGATGTAGAACCTATTGAATACATGGTTCCTTATCCAAATATTGCTTCTCTTATCGATGGCATGATTGTAAAGCACAGCGATAAAATGCTTTATACGGATGAAGGATGGACGCGAATGGATTTTCACAACAAAGTCAAACGGACTGCCAACTGGCTCAGCGGCCAAGGTGTGAATCCGAAAGAGCGTGTATCCCTTGGGCCTCTTTCCTTTCCCGATGCTGAATTGCTTGCATTTGCCGTTTGGACGCTCGGGGCATCGCTGGTGATTGCTGATGAATCCACATCGGAAGAAGCAGCAAAAATAACAAATGCTTCTTTCAGCATTTTAGAAAGTCCTTTCCCCGATTGTCTATCCGGACAGCCGGATGCATTTGAGCCAACCTACATTCCCCTTTTAAGTGATGAAGCATTGATTTTTTGCCTGCCTGATAAAAGTGTCCGCTTAAGCCATTATAATATTTTAGTGAATACTTATGCCGTTGAAAAAGCATTAAGTCTCGATGATAAAACAGTACATTTTTCTGAATTGAAGCCGAACTCCACCGCTTGGGTTGTACTTCAATTGCTTTTGCCGCTGTATACTGGGGGATCATTTTCTAGCAATGCCTCAACCTGCCACTTCGGGAAAGATATCCAATTGCTAGAGGGACCTCAATTTTTCCATAAATTGAAACCAAGAGAAATATGTATCGTGCCAGAGAATACTGCGGTATTATCGATCGGGAAAAAAGCAGTGCATATGACAGGAATAAAAGAAGAAAGCAATAAATTGCAGATTGAGGGACATTCTGTCATGATGGGCTATCTTGACAACAATATGAATGATAAATATTTTCATAATGGATGGTTTTATCAGGACTGGAAAAATGACTAGATTTTCGAATAAAGCATTTCACATATGGATATAATCAAAATAAAAAAAATAACCTTGTTATTGTTTTTGTGCTGTTGCGCATTCGCACAGCAAACAGTATCGTCTCAAACCGAAAAAAGAGATTCACTTACAACAGTTGAGATCTCGATGTATGACGGCAATATATTTTTGGGGGATATTATTGCCGAAACTGAGTCAGAATATACCTTGCGGACAAAAAGCGGCATCGAAATTCAAATTCCGAAATCCAGAGTAAAAGAAATAGTCGAAATGACAATAACGGAAGTTAAAGGAGAAGTATACAGGCCGGATCCGAATAAAAGCATGTACCTATTTGCTCCATCCGCATTTCCGATTGAACATGATAAATCTTACTGCAGGGATTTTTGTTTATTTTTCCCATCTTATAATAGAGGTTTTACAAACAACATATCCTTACAGGCCGGCGCATTTGTGTTCCCGGGAATGCCGATTGAAGAGATTCCCATTGTTGCTTCCGGAAAAATTTCTCTTCCTGCTGTAGGAAAATACAGATTCGCGACAGGAATCATGTTTATTAAATGGCCTGATTGGGGTTCAAGCGAAGACGGTGACGATGGCGGAATAAATGGATCCGGATTTGCATTTGCAACTGCTACTACAGGTGACAGGTTCTCTCATCTATCAGCATCGCTAGGGTGGGGATATTCTTATCAAAATAATACATGGGATTTTTCAAGCGATCCAATATTTGTCCTTGGAGGAAATTATAGAATGACGACTAACCTTGCTCTTGTTTTTGAATTTTGGAAACCGTCTGAAGCAGGCATCACAGAATCGCCAATAATGACAGCTGTTCGGTTTATCGGAAGAAAAATTTCTGTTGACCTAGGCGGCCTTTACATTTTGGATATGGAGGGCATCCCTATGCCGCTCCTAAATTTTACATACCACATGGATTGATTATTCCATTCAGCATAAATCATGCAGAACATCCTGTGCGTGAGATTTAACATTCACTTTTTCGTAAACCTTTTCAACCATTCCTTTTTCATCAATTAAGTATGACATGCGGCTTATTCCCATATATTCGCGTCCATACAGTTTTTTCTTTCCCCATGCTTTATAGGCTTGAATCATTTCAGTTGATGGATCGCTGGCAAGAAAAAAGGGGAAATTATTTTTTTCCTTAAAAGTCTGTTGCGCTTTCGGCGAATCCTTGCTCACGCCAATAATAAGAACATTGTTCTTATAAAATTGTTTGAATTCGTCACGGAATCCTTCACCTTCGATTGTTCAGCCTGGTGTACTTGCTTTAGGGAAAAACCATAGTAATATCTTTTTTCCTGTAAAATCGGCAAGGCTTATCTCTTCACCAGATGATTCTGTTAAAGAAAAATCAGGAGCTTGTGATCCAACTTTCAGCAACATTACATACCTTTGTAGCCTGACATTTCATTAAGGATATTTTCAGACCATATTCCGAAATTACCCTGTTCAATTTCTTTTCGCATACGGCTCATCAGAGTTTGATAGTAAGTTAAATTATGAATTGTGGCAAGCCGATGTCCAAGTATTTCATTCACATTAAATAAGTGCCGGATATACGCCCGTGAATAATCCTTGCAAAGACTGCAGCTGCAGTCTGCATCTACCGGTGTAAAATCATCCTTATATTGTTCATTCATCAAATTGAGTACACCTGCTGAAGTGAACACCTGCCCATTTCGGGCATTCCGTGTTGGTAAAACGCAATCAAACATATCCATGCCCGAGCGCACAGACCGTACAAGATCTGAAGGGCGACCGACTCCCATCAAATAACGCGGCTGATCTTTTGGCAATTCGGAATCCATGAGGTCCAACATATCGAACATCGCTCCTTTTTCTTCACCAACAGCAAGTCCCCCAACCGCCATTCCGCACCCAGCAAACGGCAAAAGCTGCTCGGCGCTTTGTTTCCTGAGATCTTCAAAAACACTTCCCTGCACAATCGGGAAAAATGTCTGATCCCAATCAAAAAGAGGATTGCTCTCTGAGAGGTAATCCGCACACTGTTTCGCCCAACGAGAGGTTCTATTTACCGCCGCCTCGACTATGGAATAATCGGCTTTCCCCATTGGGCATTCATCAAATGCCATTATGATATCTGATCCAAGCGACCTTTGGATTTCCATCGAAAATTCTGGTGTGAAATAGTGACTGCTTCCATCAAGGTGTGATCTGAATTCCACACCTTCATCCGAAATGTTATTCAGCTTCGAAAGTGAAAACACCTGATATCCGCCGCTGTCAGTCAGAAGTGAACCGGACCAATTCATAAATGAATGCAGGCCGCCGGCTTTTTCTATCAGTTTGTGTCCAGGGCGTAAATATAAATGATATGTATTCCCTAAAATCAGGTTTGAACCAAATGAGGAAACCTCTTCCGGGGAAAGAGATTTCACAGCACCCGCCGTCCCTATCGGCATAAATACCGGCGTTGGAACGTCAGCGTGGGGTGTGCTCAGCGTGCCTGTTCTAGCAGAAGTAGCGTTATCATAATGATGAACCGTAAATTTCAATCTACAATAATTTTATTTGCGGGATAAGACTTAGACAGAGGATAAAATTCTACCAGTCAAATCCCATCGAAAAGATCCATTGAGGGCGCGAAGTGGTAAACCCCGGTTCTAAGTCCCATGCAGCATCAATTCTGAATAAATAGAGAATTGGAATTTTAACTCCAAAGCCAAATGTTGAAAACACAGGTGAAAAAGTATCAGGAATGTTTTGCCCGTATTTTTGCTGAAGTTTGGAGTGATCTTCAAATTCATCCATGTTATCCCAGGCAGCACCTATATCCAGAAATAAATGACCGTGAATATTGCCAAAAATACCGCCGGTACCCAAAGCAATATAATCGATGAAGGGAAATCTCAGCTCAATGTTTGCAAGGGCAACATTTTTCCCATATCTCTCAGCAAACCTGGCTCCCCGCAGCGGAAATACATATTCCGACAAATATATATCTTCAAGAAATGTTCTGCTTGTATCCACAAGTAGATCCTGCTGCCACTGGGTTTGATCCTTTCTGCCATTCGTTTCCCCTAAACCTGCAAACCAAAGCGCATCTCCCCCCAAATAAAATTTCTGAGGATCATTGCCTACGCTCGCCCCCAGCGTAAACCTACCGGCTAGAGTCACTCTTCGTGAAATCCGCTGGTATTTGCGCAGATCAACCGACAGTGTTGTGAATTCAAGTTTTTTGGTGCCGATTCCAGGGCTGAACCTGACAGATGTATTGGATCTGAATCCATCTGACGGACCGTAGAATCCATTGATTGAATTATCGTAAACCCAGCCGAAGTTTGGTGTAAGCAGCGAAAAGCCGAAGGAAGTATCTAAGGTGGTAGTATTTGTCCATGAATCAAGTTCAAACAAATCATAATTAATTACACTGTACGATGCTCCGCCTTCAAGCCTGTTAAACCTGTTAAAAGGCCTGGAAACATATCCGGACAATCCGTAATTCCTTAGCCTGCCTACAAGTTGATTTAGAAATCCCGTATCAGGATAATATCGGATTCCAGCATCAAATAGATTTGCAATATGAAACCCCGATAGATACAAATTAGTGCGGTTTTTCAAATAGGCATAGCTAATATAATAATCGCTGTCCTTTAGCGTAAGAACCAATTCTGTACCAATGATTATCTGATGATCTCCCATAATATCGCTAAAGGCAAACATAGCCATTCCCGAAGCGCCGAACATGGTGTTGTAAGAGGGATAGCCGGTTGCGATATCAAGTGAAAATTTTGTTTTGTACTGCTGGGGCATATAGCCGCCATCATCCGTACGCAGGCTGTCCACGCCAAAGAAAGGATCCTCTTCCGCTTCATAATTATCCTGATTATAATGCACATAATCAGGAGCAAATATGTGACGCGAAAAATCATTAATACCACCAGTCATGGACCGTTTCTTATCCATGCGTAAATCGGTGACAAGATTATCTTCAGTGTCAGCAGTTGCAATAAATCCTGTAATAGGAACTTCCTGATGCTCAAGTTCATCCGGTTTCGTCAGTGTAAACACATCCCATCCCCTGTCCGTATATCCGGAAAAAGCCAATAATTCGCCGTTTGAGGAAATGCTTGGCTGAAAAATGCCGGTAAGAACATTGGTTACTGTTTTGGCCTTGCCGGTTTTCAGATTGTGAGAAACCAGATTCCAAACACCATTTTTGTCCGAGGTATAAAACAGGTTTTTTGATGTATTAGACCAGATAGGATCATTTTCTAAATGTTCAGTATTGGTGATCCTTGAAATAGATCGGGAAGCTATATTGATTGTATAAATGTCTCGCTGGCTGTAATCATGCTCTGCCATGTTGAATTGCGAATTGATCATTCCAGTGCGGTCTTTTTGGTATTGGTAGCCTCTGGATGATACAAATGCCAGCTCTGTTCCATCATCGTTCCAAGAAGGTTCAAGATCCGCAAACATGTCATTTGTCAGATTTGTCAAAGATTTGGAGTCCAAATCGTAAAGATACAGATCACAAGCTGATTTTTGATTACCTACAAAAGCAATTTGATCCTTTACCGGGTTCCACGCTGCAGAGAAGATGCCATCGAGATCAAAGGGTATTTTTTCACGCTTTAGTGTATTTACATCCATTATATACAGCGCATCCTGATTGCCGGATTTTGCAGCGAATACAATCCTTTCATTGTCGGGCGCCCAAGAAATTCCGGGCTGAAGGAATTTTAATTCCTCAAAATCCAGCGATCTGTTTCCCTTTACAAGCCGTTTTATTTCTGTGCCGTCAATTGCATCCATCAAATATATATCGGTGTATCCCAGCCGATCGCTCAGTACGGCGATGCGGCTTCCGTCTGGAGATAATGCAGGTGAAAGATTCATGAAATTCTTTTCCTTTTCATGATCTGTCAGCCGTTTGGAAATATCTTCAATTTCATCCCTATCCTTAACATCGGGCCAATATTCCTTCTTCAGGTATTTGTGCCATTGTTTGGTAAGTTCCTCAAAATTCATTCCCAAAACGCGCTCAAAACCTTTTTCAGTAGACTGGGTGATTTGAATTTCCCGAAAAATTTCACCGATTTTTTCACGTCCGTATTTCTGTGCAATGAATCTCCAAACAGACTGGCCTCCTTTGTATGCGAGAAAATAGTCCAATTCGTCAACGGCGGGAATATATTCATGGATCGCAAGGTCACGTAAAATCATGTCAGCTTCCGTATCCCAATTCATTGACAAATATTCCGATAATCCTTCATTCGCCCACAACGGGAGCCGCGTTCTAACTTGGCGCGAAACCATATTTTGAAGTGATCCGCCGTATATCATATCGTTAATCATTGCATGCACAAGTTCATGATGGATAACATGTCGGAACTGCTCATAATTGCCCTCAAAAGGAATGACGACCCTGTTTTTGAACAGTTCCGTTACACCTCCGACGCCTTCCACCATATACTCCAGTGTAACATTGCTCTGCTGAAAATCGTTGTGAGATAAATATATGATTATTGAGACACGGTTCTTGAGTGTCCAACGCAAATGCTTGGAAATCTGTTCGTATGCCTTTTCGGCCTCTTCCGCAGTGAATTCTGCAAGCTGTTTTTCATTCTGATAATAATATATATCAAAATGGGTGGAGGATATGAATGACCAGTTGAATGATTCATATTGAACTTTGTTTTGGCCGAACGACTGCGCAAAACCGGTTTGAATCAGCAAACAAAACACAGATGTACTTACGTATTTTTTCATCATTTTCTCTACGGAATAAAAAGGTAAATGGTTCCCTATTAGAGTTTACGTTTATTTGTCATTAATCTATTGACCGAATCATTCTCAGAAAGTTAATCAGATTCTGTTATTTAAAAAGACAATTGTCTGAACGGAACGAGGTATTTAGTTTCTTATGCTATGGACTTACCCGTCTATTTTATTTCTGACACCCATCTGATGCTCAATATGTCGGAACAGGAACAGCAGCGCCGCGAAAAATTATTCGGTTTTATGCGGCATATCCGCTCAACTGGCGGAACGCTGTTTATTGTTGGTGATATCTTTGATTTCTATTTTGAATACAGAGATGTTATTCCAAAAATATATTTTGATTTTTTCCACGAAGTAACCCTTTTGAAGAATGCCGGAGTCGAAATTCATTATGTGCTGGGAAACCACGATTACTGGGTCATGGATTTTATTACTGATACAATCACCACACGAACCTATTTTGAAGACACAACCATTCAAATAAATGGCAAATCATTTTATATTACGCATGGAGATGGGCATTTGTCTTGGGACCACGGTTACAGGATGTTAAAAAAAGTTATTCAGAGCAAACCCTTTATTTGGCTGTACAGGTGGGTTCATCCTAACATTGGGTATAGGTTTGGCAACTGGATATCCAAACGAGGTAAGCATTATGATCACGACGAAAGTTATAACAGAAAAATTCTGGACGATTTGAAGATATTTGCAGCTAAACAGACAGAAAACGGTGCAGATTTCGTCATTTCTGGACATTACCATCAGGCTGTGATCGAAAATACCGGGCCGGGCAAACTGGTGATACTCGGTGATTGGCTTAGTTTTTTCACATACGGTAAATTCGACGGAAATGAAATGTCGATTCAAATCTGGGATGGCAATGCGTAAACATATCATCGTCGCCATGCTGATAGGTAGTTTCCTTGCATTCAGCGGATGCTCCATGATTAAAGGGCTGTTCGGAAAAAAAGATGAGGTAACCGCTGATACAGGATTCGATGAGGTGGAAAGACTGCGTATGGCGTATCAGGAAGGTAAAATTCAGGCACTGGAAGAATTGATTAGTATTTATCATGACTCAAACCAGCCCTTTGATTTCAGGATAGCGGCGGGAAAAGCACTCGCAGAAACACACCATCCTACTGCCCTTAACGCCATTGCTCAAACTGTTGCCGATGCGGAAGCGATGGATTTATCACTGATGATCACATCCATTGAATTACTAGCGACATTTAAAGATAATCCTAAAGCGGCAGATGCCATGGTACGAGCTATGCACCAAGTTGAAGAGAAAACAAACGAACTGCACATAACACTGATCCGGAATCTGAATAAAGTGAGGACAAAAGATCAGGTGTATGCGCTGTTGGAACTGTACGAAATAAGTAAAGCGAACTTGAACAGGACAGAGAAATTGATGACGGAAACTCTGGGAGCGTTGGGTACGGCAGAAGTTGTGCCCATTTTGCTGTCTATTTCAAAGGATCCCGAAGTAAATGTAGGAATTAGAAACCGCGCTGTGGAAATCCTTGGAAAAAAACAACCGATGGAAGTGGCAAGCGCATTTGCCGAACTTCTCGGAGACCCCAACACTAACATGGAAGTCAAGGATTTTGCCTTCAATACGCTTGGCGGCGTAAAGGAGGAAAACCTCATACTGGCCTTGTTACAGACTTACAATACAGGCAAGAAGCAATATTTCAGCATGCTAAATACCATGCTCGATGCTCTCGGTGAATTCAACGATGCTGAAGTACGATTGGCGGTAACAGAAATTGCATTGAATGAGGATTATTCCCCTCAGCTTCGTATGAAAGCTATCCAAAAGATTGGCGATTTCGGAGACAAAGAATCTATTCCCCAATTGCTAAACATCCTGCAGTCGCCCAACAATTATATTTACAGGAATGCTATCCTTGAATCTTTGAATGCAATGGGTGAATTGGAAGCACACCAACAAACTTTACGCCGCATGGCTTTCGAAGCTCACACCGGAGTTTCGCAATGATGAAAGTTATTCTATTGTTATTATTGGCAGGCAGAATCCTTGCCCAGGAAAGTGCTGACACAGCAACAGCCGAAACGCAGAAGATGGACGAAATAACGGTTCAGGAATCCATTCCGGATGAACAAGAAACCGATGCTCCCATACCGCAGCTTCGTATAGAAGATGCCAAAGAAGCGCTGCTGGATACAGGAGAGTCATTTTTCGAATTTGAGCCGCGAATCGATAAACTTGAGAATGAAATCGACTCTTTGAAAAAAATGGTCAAATTTTATCAGCAGTCACAAGGAATGCCTACCCTTGACAAGGAGCTGCTAAATCTAATCAAAATCCCCCAAATGCAGCACAGGGTGGAGCTAACCAACGGAACGGTCATATTCGGAGAATTGATCGAGGAGAATGTTAATTTTATTATTCTTCAAACCAGCTTAGGTCGTTTGAAGATTGATACAAACAAAGTGGTTCACATTACGGAGGCCGTACCTTTAAGTGCCAAAATAGAGATCGTAGGTGAACCTTTTATTAATGCCTTCCCAGACCGGGAAGAAATTACAGGAATGATAAAAAATACTGGAAAATCCAGAGCTGATTTTGTTCGTGTTATTGCAAATCTTTGGGCAAAAACTACCGATTTAGCTGCTAAAGACTCCTCATTTGTTACCGGGACTGAAACATCATATTCTTCCGGGGTTATCACCGATACCGCATTAGAACCGGGCGCAACAACACAGTTTAAAGTGATCGTGCCGTTGTCTGATGAAAAACAGGAAGTGGAATACCGCACCTACGATTTGCGGTGGACAGAAACGAACTAGTCTAAACCTTCAGGAAAATTTGTTCAGTGTAACCATGATTGCATTTTGAGCGTGCATTCTGTTTTCCGCTTCATCGAACACAACCGAATAATCTGCTTCCATCACACCGTCCGTAACTTCTCTTCCGCGCTCTGCCGGAAGGCAGTGTAAAAAGATGGAATCTTTTCCTGTTTTTTCCATGAGCGCTTCGTTCACCTGAAAATCCGAAAATATTTTTTCGCGCTCTTCCGCTTCTTCCTTCTGCCCCATGGAAGCCCAAACATCTGTATAAACCACATCTGCGCCATCTACAGCAGATGCAGGATCATGCGATAATTCAAATGTTGATACACCTGAATCCTGTACCATGGAAACAGTTTTTTTATCCGGTTCGTAGCCGCTTGGGCCGCAGAAAACAAAATGCATCGGGAACACGCTTGCAAGCTGAAGCCATGAATGAACAATATTATTCCCGTCTCCCATATACGTAATTTTTAGTTCATCCAAATTTCCTCGATGCTCCCAAATGGTCAACATATCAGCCATAATCTGGCAGGGATGGTTGTAATCCGTCAAACCGTTGATCACAGGCGATGTTGAATACTCCGCTAATTCAAGCATATGTTTATGCTCGAATAGTCTTGCCATAATCATATCATTATACCCGGAAACAACGCGGGCAATATCCTTCACTGCCTCACGCTTGCCGATTCCAATATCCTGAGGGCCTAAATAAAGAGCATGCCCTCCCATCCATGCAAAACCGGTTTCAAATGAAATGCGTGTACGTGCTGACGGCTTTGCAAATATCATTGCAAGCGATTGATCCTTGAAGGGTTTGTAATCCTCTCTATTATGGAATTTCGTTTTCAACTCGCGTGCGAGATTCAGATTATTCCAGAGTTCATCCTTGGAATAATCACAAATATGAAGAAAATGATTTTTCAATTCAAATAGAAACCTAGTCCATCAGCAGTTCAAACAGTTTCGATTTCGCAGGTAAGACCAATGTTGTTTTTTCATCAATGATATTTTTATACGCATCGAGGGTGCGCACAAATTCGTAAAATTCGGGATCAGCATCATAAGATTTTGCATAGATCTCCAATGCCTTCGCTTCACCTTCTCCTCTAATTCCTTGAGCATTTTTATAGGCGTCAGCAAGGATGATGGTTTTATCCTTATCGGTTGATGCGCGTATCTTCTGAGCTTCTTCTTCCCCTTCCGATCGGAATTTGTTTGCCTGCCGTTTCCGTTCTGCATCCATCCTTGCATAGATGGATTCTTCATTTTCTTTAGGCAGGTCAACGCGTTTGATTCGTACATCCACAACATCGATTCCGTATTCGGAGGTCGCCGTTTTGCTTTCTTTCGTTACTTTATCCATAATCAATTCGCGGTTCTCTGTAATGATCTCCACCATATCATGGGTGCCAAGCTCTCGTCTCAGCTCAGAATAAACGATATCATCCAGCCGGCTTAAGGCTGTTGGTATGGCTTGAACCGTTTTCAGAAATGTCAGCGGATCGTTAATTCTCCAGCGAACATAATTGTCGATGATCAGTGATTTCTTATCTTTACTGAGTATTTCTTCCGGCGGAGAATCGTATTCCAAAAGCCTGTCATCAAATGTTCTCAATTCCTGAAATGGAAAAGGAAGTTTTACATTGATTCCGGGCGTTGTAACTGTTTTTACCGGTTTCCCGAACTGCAGAACAACAACCTGTTCTCGTTCATCTACGATATATACAGATGTAAGAATAAACAGCATAGCGATAACTACCAGCGAAAATAAAAGTCGTTTCATTGTGAATTCCCTCCTTTCGTCTGAAGATTTAATAGATTTAAAACATTGCTATCTTCCGCATCAGGAACAACAATTTTATCCGCCTTTGCCAATACTTCTTCTACCGTTTCAAGATACAGCCGGGTCTTGGTCACATCTTTTGATTTTCTGTATTCTTTCAGCATTGCGTTGAATTTGGAAACATCGCCTTGTGCACGGCTAATTCGTGCTTCTTTGAAACCTTCCGCTTCCCTTAACTGCGCTTGCGCTTCACCGCGCGCCTTCGGTATAACGTCGTTTCTGTATCCCTGCGCCTGATTGATCATCCTGTTTTTATCCTCTTTGGCAGAAGCAACATCCTTAAATGCTGCTATCACTTCCTTTGGCGGCGACACATCCTGCAGTTGGACAGCCACAACCAATATCCCTGTCGAATATTTATCAAGCACGGATTGCAGAAGTGATTTTGTTTCTTCCTGAATCATAAATTTACCGGCTGTGAGCGCTTCATCAATATTGTGCCGGCCGATAACGGTTCTCAAGGATGCCTCCGATGCTTCCCGTACGGTTAGTTCCGGCTTTACAAAATTAAATGAATACGCAACCGGATCTTTGATTTTGTACTGAACGATCATTTCAGCATCTACGATATTTTCATCGCCGGTCAGCATCAGGCTTTCCTGAGAAACTGTTCTCCATTGATTTTTCCCAACCGTTCTGAAACCGATTTCAATCCGCTTTACTTCGGTAACTTTCGGAGTTTGCACTGTTTCAAACGGGAATGGAAAATGATAATTGAGTCCGGACTGAGCCTGCCGTGTATACTTTCCGAAAGTCTGCACAACGCCCACTTCATCCGGGCCGACAATATATACCCCTGTTAAAAGCCAAAGCACCAATCCAATTAGTAAAAGAGGAATGAGCCCCAGTTTTAATATTTTGTCGGGGATATTCACTTCCTGGTCCCCGATGATAATTCGTCTCGCCATTTTTTTTCCTTTCTAATGCGTAAGCTGCCTTCGCAGCCTTGCGGTTGGAATCTTTAATTGACCTCGGTATTTCGCTACGGTTCTTCGCGCTACCGGAAATCCTTTTTCTGTCAAATAATCCGTGATTGCTTCATCCGTCAATGGATGCGTTTTATCTTCACTTTCAATCAATTGCTGTAGTTCAAATTTAATTATTTTATTGCTTATTTCTTCACCGCTTTTTAGCTCAATGGACTCAGAAAAAAACGATTTTAATTCGAACACGCCGTATGGAGTGTCGACATATTTACCGCGTGTGGCTCGGCTGATGGTGGAAACATCCATAGAAATATCGTCTGCAATATCCTGAAGTTTCATGGGCAGGATTGTGTTGATGTTTCCTCTAAAAAATTCAGGCTGACGCTGCAAAATAGCAGCCGTCACTCTGATTAATGTTTCTCGTCGCTTGTGCAATGCCTCAATAAACCATTCTGCGGAGTCCATCTTCTTTCGGATGAATCGTTTTGTTTCATCATTTTGATCTTTTTGTTTTACCAGTGACTTATACGTATCGCTGATCCTTAATTCCGGTATCCAGTTATCATTAGTAATGATGCACCACTCGTCATCTCTTTTTTCAACAATAACATCCGGTATGACTGTTTCATCCTTTGTGATTTGCTGCCCTTCTCCGGGCGAAGGGTTCAGGTTTGATATGCGCTCTATTGCAGCAGCAAGTTCTTTTTCAGAGCAAGAAAGGCTTTTCTCAATTTTCTCGTATCTGTGATTGGCAAAATCATCAAATTGATTTTTTAGAACCTTATATGCCAAAGTGTCTTTTTCTTTATCCAATTGAACCAACAGGCACTCGCGCAGGTCCCTTGCTCCCAATCCTTTCGGTTCCAACTGGTGAATCATTCCCAAAATGTGCTCCAGTTTAGATTCGGTAATACCGAATTTGTCTGCCAGTAAAAGCGGATCACCGGATAAATATCCCCGTTCATCCAAATTCCAGATAATGTCCTTTGCAACGGTTAATTCAGTATCAACCATGCCCAACATTTCTATTTGCTTCAGCAGTCCGGTGACAAAATCAGGACGTTCCGGAACGGGAAGATCTCGTGTCTCTGTGCTTTTTGGCGCAGAATACATAGGTTCATAATCATCAATTTCTTCGTTCCAGTCCATTTCGTCTTCTTCATTCGCTTGGGTTTCAGGTTCTTGATTTTCATCTGAATCCTCTTGTTCAAGGACAGGATTATTTTCCAATTCTTCGAGAATCGTTTCCTCCAGATCAGCAACAGTTTTCTGCAAAACGGTAGCCTGCATGATTTGCTGCGGCGTCTGTGTTTGTTTTTGACGAAGCTGCTGTTCGAGCTTTCCCATTAATTCAGCGTGAATTTTTCACCAAGATACAGCCGGCGCGCTTCTTCGTCATTTGCCAGTGATTCGGAAGTTCCGGACTTTAAAATTTTTCCATCAAACAATAAGTAAGAGCGATCCGTTATGGACAGCGTTTCCCGCACATTATGGTCCGTGATCAATACTCCAATATTCCTGTCTTTTAACGAATGAACAATAGACTGGATATCTTCCACTGCGATTGGATCTACGCCGGCAAATGGTTCGTCCAGCAAAATAAAATCAGGATCGAGCACAAGCGTTCTACTGATTTCCACACGGCGGCGCTCGCCTCCGGAAAGACTGCTTCCTTTACTATCCTTCAAATGAGATATGCTTAGATCATCCAGCAATTTTTCAATTTTCTTTTCCTGTTTTTCCTTCGAAAATGAACTCATTTCAAGAACAAGCCTTAAGTTTTCTTCCACGGTCAATTTCCCAAAGATTGAGGGTTCCTGCGCTAAATATCCAATTCCTTTTCTGGCACGTAAATACATAGCCTCATTCGTGATATCAATCTTATCGAGCAATATTTTCCCCTTTGTGGGTTTGATCATGCCGGTAATCATGTAAAAGGTCGTTGTTTTTCCTGCTCCGTTTGGGCCAAGAAGTCCAACAATTTCGCCTTTACGGACCTCAAGATCCACATCGCTCACAACCCACCGTTTCCCATACTGCTTGTGCAGTCCGCTGGTGCCTAAGACGTGCTGGTTATTCTCCATTTGTTTCTCCAACTACTCCTGACGGCTGTAAAATTTTCCAATATTCAAGTCCCATATCAGATTCAAATCCGACTCCGTAAAGTGTATCATTTTCTTCGGTTACCACCATTACGGAATCATTCGTGAAAACTAATTCTTTTCTGTTATCCCATGAAAGAGTATCGGTAAATAATGTTACACCACTATCAGATACAACCACAACCTGTCCAACCGCTTTCATCGAATTGGTTTTTTCATCCACCGTGGCCAAGGCAGATACGAGATTGCTGGTATGATTTTCATCACTGTCAAAAAAATCAACATCTACACCTTCATCCAAATTGATGAATTGGCGGTCATGGAATTTTTGCAGATGCCCCGATTTTACAATCGCCCGCCGCAGTCCTTCATCCGTCAGCGTGATGGTTACATTCCAGCTTTCCTGGTCTGGCTTTCCATCTCTACTTGGTGCAGACTTTTGCTCGCTCAAATCAGAGCATGAAATCAAAAATAATAAGAGAAAATAAATTCGGTAGTATAACATCAGGATAAATCAGTTTAGCATCCCAACACATTGCTTAAACATCAAGATTGATCAATAATCTTTCTTAATGATTCAAGTGCCTTTTCGTAGGAATCGGTTTCTTTTAAAATCCATGTAACGGCTTCCCGAAAAGCGCCGTCGCCTCCGGCAGTTTCTGTTACATATACTGCGGCATTTTTTACCGGTTTCAGCGCATTGCTGACAGCGATTGGAATTCCTGCTAATTCCATGACGGGAATATCAATCAAGTCGTCACCGATATATGCAATATTCTCATCGCTCAGGCTGTATTTTGATTTAAGCTCTTCGTAAGGGCCGACTTTGTTAAGCGATCCGTTGTATACATCCTCAATTTTGAGTTCTTTTGCGCGTTGTGCCGTCGCTTCGGAATGTCTGCCGGAAATAATAGCAATTTTTAATTTTGCTGCTTGGGCAATTGCTGCGCCGGCACCGTCGGAAATATTGAACCTCTTTAATTCCAACCCATCCGGACCTTTGTAAATAGAGCCGTCTGTCAATACACCGTCCACATCGGTGATTACCATTCGGATTTTGGATAAGGAGGAACGAAGATCAGACATATTTATTTCACAGCTTCCCGTATCCGCTTCAGGGATGAAAGCAAATCTTCAAGTTTATCCAGCGGCCATTGAGTAGACGCATCCGATTTTGCAGATTCAACATCATCATGAATTTCCATAAATAATGCATCACAGCCGGCAGCAACAGCAGAACGGGCTACAACCGGAATATAATCTCTCATGCCTGCAGTTTTGTCTCCGTGCCCTCCCGGAAGCTGAGCACTGTGTGTCGCATCAAAAATAACCGGATATCCAAACTCCTGCATGATCGGAATGGCACGCATATCGGAAACAAGATTATTGTATCCAAACTGATGTCCGCGTTCCGTGAGCATGATGTTTTCCGTTCCGGATTCGGTCAATTTTTCAACAATATTTTTCACATCCCACGGAGAAAGGAATTGGCCTTTTTTCACATTGACTGTACTGGATGTTTTGGCTGCAGCAACTAGTAAATCTGTTTGCCTGCATAAAAATGCCGGAATCTGAAGGATGTCCGCAGCTTGGGACGCAGGTTCAGCCTGATGCGCTTCATGAATATCCGTTAATACGGGAACGCCGATTTCAGATTTCACCTTCGAAAGAATCTCCAATCCTTCGTCAAATCCTAGGCCACGGTAAGAATGAATGGATGTTCTGTTTGCTTTGTCGAAAGAACTTTTGAATACAAGCGGAAATCCAATCTTTTCAGCAATTTCATTGATAGAGTTTGCCATTCTCAGGGAATGATCCAATCCTTCAATTGCACACGGTCCGCCGATCAAAGGCATGCGGTCCTTACCAAATTCTATGGATCCAACTGAAACGATATTCATAATTTATTTTCCGTTTTTATGTTTAACCGCCGCACCCACAAAATCCCTGAAAAGCGGATGTGCATGATTCACTCTGCTTTTTAATTCTGGATGGAATTGGCTTGCAACAAACCACGGGTGATTCTGCAGTTCTATGATTTCAACGAGATTCAGTTCCTCATTTATGCCAGAAAAAACCATTCCTGCTTTTTCGAGTTTTGACCGGTACCGGTTGTTTACTTCCCATCTGTGCCTATGACGTTCCGAAATATTCTTTTTCCTGTATGCGGATGATGCCTTTGTGCCGGGTTTAATCGTGCAATCGTAAGCGCCTAGGCGCATGGTACCGCCCTTTCTACGGATAGCCCTTTGCGATTCCATAAGATCTATGACCGGATGCGGTGAAGCTTTACTGAATTCCGTACTGTTTGCTTTTTCCATTTCGCAGATGTTTCGGGCAAAATCTATCACTGCACACTGAAGTCCGAGACAAATCCCGAGGAAGGGCACATTTTGCTCACGTGCAAAAGTGCAGCATCGGATTTTTCCTTCCGACCCTCGCGAACCAAAACCGGGAAGTAGCAAAATTCCATTTATTCCTGAAAAAGCTTTTTCAGCATCCTTTTGAGACTTGATGTTTTCTGTATGTATCCATTCCACTTTTACTCTTGTATCGTTTTCTACACCGGCATGAATGAATGCTTCCAGCACACTTTTATACGCATCCGGCAGCTCGTTGTATTTCCCGCACATGGCTATGCTGACTTCGTGCTTAGGATTTTTATACCGAGAAATAAATGTTTCCAATTCGTCAATAACAGGGCTGCTGTCCAACTCGAGCCGATCCGTAATGAGTTCACCTACTTTTTGTTTTTCGAGAACGAGCGGCACCTCGTAAATGCTTTCCACTTCTTTTCCTTCGATCACATGATGCGGCGGTACGTTGCAGAAAAGGGCAATTTTATCACGAATACCCTTGTTCAATTTATAGTCCGAACGGCATAGGATAATGTCAGGCGCCAATCCGATTTCCCGTAGCTTCATCACCGAATGCTGTGTCGGTTTTGTTTTCAATTCTTCGCTTGCTTTTACGTACGGCACCAAGGTTACATGAACGATCAAATGATTATGATAGCCGACATCTACGGACATTTGCCGGAGAGCCTCCATAAATGGAAGGCTTTCGATATCGCCAACGGTCCCGCCGACCTCACAAATTACCACATCATATTTTTTTGGTTTATTTACGGCTAAAATGCGATTCTTTATTTCGTCCGTAATGTGCGGAATGACTTGAACAGTTTCCCCGAGGTAATCGCCGGATCGTTCCCTGTCTAGAACTGTATTGTACACCTGTCCGGCAGTGGCGTTATTGAATTTCCCCATATCCACATCAATGAATCTTTCATAATGCCCAAGATCTAAATCGGTTTCCGATCCGTCATCCAGCACAAAAACTTCGCCGTGCTGGTAAGGATTCATCGTTCCCGGATCAACATTCAGATAAGGGTCCAGCTTAAGGATGGTCACTTTCAATCCAGCGCTTTTAAGGAGGTAACCGATGGATGAAGCGGTGATGCCTTTCCCCAATCCTGAAATGACACCGCCAACCACAAATATGTATTTTACAGGGTTAGCCATTTCTCACAAATCTCATTAAATCTTCTTCTGTATCAATGCCATAATGCGGATAATCTGTAATGACCGAATGAATGTTAATTCCGTTATCCAATGCGCGAAGCTGCTCTAGTGAATGCGCTTTCTCAGATTCAGAAGGCGGCAACTGCGTAAATTGGTTCAATGTTTCTTTAGTAAATCCATACAATCCTACATGCCGGAAATACCCTGCCGATCCCCAGTCGGATGCTTCCCGAGTAAATGATACTGCAGTCTCATTTTCATCTAAGAGCACCTTCACAACATTCGGATCGAGTATATCTTCAGGCGAAATTTTAGTGGAAACTACAGTGACCATATTTGCGCCAGGATCATTCAGTTTATCAACCATAGCATCTAAAATAGCCGGGTCTAACCCAGGCTCATCTCCCTGAATATTAATAACAATGTCAGCATCTTCATCAGCAACAGCCTCCGAAACCCGGTCCGTACCGGACCGATGATCGGAAGACGTCATCACTACATTCAGCTTAAAAGGCTTCAATGCGTCCATGGTTTCTTCACTGTCAACGGCAATAATGATCTGATCCAGTTTTTCCGATTTCTGCGCTTTTTCAGCAACGACTGCAACCATGGGTTTATCATGGATGGGGGCAAGTATCTTTCGGGGAAATCTGGTGGAATCAAGGCGGGCCGGAATGACGCCGACTGCGGTCACTGCGAAGACCCTTTTTCTGTCTTTTGAATGACAGGCGGTACAGCGACATGTCCATCTTTCGATTGAGGAGCCAATTTCAGCACTGCTTCCTGATCCAGCGACGGTTGAGGCTCATCCTTGCGAGTCGCATTTACAAGGTCCAGTACATGGCTGAGCGGCTCAACATTGTCCGTGTCCAATTCATTTAACTGGTCCATGTGATCCAATATTTTATTGAACTGTTCCGTAAATACGGGCAGCTCTTCTTCGCTGAGCGTGAGCTGAGCAAGTTCCGCAATTTTCAATACGTCTTCTTTTGTTACTTTCTGGGATTTTGACATAAAATGGAAACCGTTTCGGGACTTAAGTTAGTCTAATCGGCATTCCCGCCACAAGGAAAAGGATTCCTTGTTTTATGAGAGAATATCATCCTTTTTCTTCAACAATAATTCCATCGCTGCTTCGTGCGTATTTTCGATGTCACCGTTCAGGATGGCCGATTCAATTTCTGATTTTAATTTTCCGACTGCTTTCCCCTCTTTCAGTCCGCAAATTTTCATGATTTCATCCCCGCGCACCGGTGATTGAAATGCTTTCATTGCATCCCTTTCTTGAACATCCTGCATTCTGTTTTCCACTCGTTCAAAATTGCTCATGTATTTTTTTACCAATGCCGGATTCTGACTGGTTATATCAGCCCTGCACAATTTCATGAGATCATCAATCTCATCACCCGCTGCAACCATCAGCCTTCGCACAGCAGAATCGGTCACATTTTCCTGAGCCAGAGCAATCGGACGCAGATGCAGTCTGGTCAATTTTTGAAGATAATCCCTTAGTTCATTAGAGAGTTTCATCCGTTTTGCAATTTTTCCTAGCATGCGCGCACCAATTTCATCATGTCCGTGAAATGTGTACCCTTTATTCTTATCAAGCCTGCGAGTTCGCGGTTTTGCTATATCATGCACTAGACCTGCAAACCGAAGATTCGGTTGGTTAGATAAAGCAGCGGCATTATCAACCACCTGAAGGGTATGATTGTAAATATCTTTGTGGTGCCATTTGCTCGTCTGTTCGAGGCCAACCATTTCTTCTATTTCAGGAAATACATAATTCAGCAGCCCAACTTCCTGTAAAATCCGCAGACCAATGCTCGGCTTTGGAGATGCCAGTATTTTGGTGAATTCGTTGGTAATGCGTTCCTGAGAAACGATGGTGATTCGTTCCGCGTTTTTTACCATTGCTTTTAGACATTTTTCATCAAGTTCAAAATCCAGTTCGGATGCAAAATATGCGGCCCGCATCATCCGCAGAGGATCATCAGAAAAAGTTTCATTGGCAGAGAGCGGTGTTTTTAGGTGCTTTGCGTGTAAATCCGAAATGCCTTGAAACGGATCAATCAATTCGCCGAAAGCGTCCGGCATCAGGTTTACCGCCATAGCATTCACGGTAAAATCCCTTCGCATAAGATCTGTATTGATATCCGCTGATTCAATTTTTTGAGGATTCCTTGATTCCTTTTCATACGCTTCTGTCCTACCGCCGGTAACTTCTATTGGAAACGGTTTACTCGGAATATGCGCAGTTCCGAATTTTTCAAACGGCACTACCTTTTTAACGCCTAATTCTTTCGCCAGAAGTTTCGCCAATGCGATTCCGTCGCCGACCACCATCAGATCAATTTCTTTTACGGGCCTTTCCAGAAATAAGTCCCTAACATAGCCGCCGACCGCGTACGTATCCATCCCGGATTTTTCACCCAAACTGCCGGCGAGTTTCAAAATCTCCGCAGCTTCTGAATTTTTTTCTATTAAATCCTTTAGATTTGCCATTTTAAAAATTACGGGAAAGTAATCTAAATTTGAATGATTGTTGGCTCGGAGCAAGTATTGTATTTTCCGATGTTATGAGATCAAAAACCTATTCATTCAGAATCACCATCTTTTGCTGCCTAATCTCAGCTGGGTTTTGCCAGTTCGGGAAAGTAACGGTTACACTAAATGACCGACTATTGCGAGGGAGCGAACGTCAAGAAATCACATCATTGGCTGTGGAAATTCAGAGATATTTTCAGTACACTGTATGGGACGATGAATGGAAAGATCTCAATATCCCGGTCAATATTCAGCTCATTTTTGAAGGCGGTGTTTCCAAAGGATCCCAAAATACGTTTTTAATTCAGGCCCTTTTCTCGACCGATTCCGATCAGCGCTATTTTGACAGTTCCGCTCAGTTCTATTATAACTCCGGCGGATCTATTTTCTATAATCCAGTCCAATTTGATCCCCTGGGAGGGTTGCTCTCATTTTACGCCCATCTCATTCTTGCCGGAGAAATGGACACCTACGAACCGCTCCGTGGCACACCACATATTGAAAAAGCGCGGACGATTGCCCTTCGCGGTGTCAGTTCCGATTATTCAAAGGGATGGTCATCCAGGACGAAATTGATCAATGACATCACAGATAATACACCATACAGAGAAGGAAAATTCAGTTACTATTATGCCATGGAATTGTTTGAATTAGGCGCCCCCGATGAAGCAGTAAAGGAATTTCAAGAAATGATGAAACAGTTTGAATTGGTGTACGAGCAATTTCCCAGAGCGCGTACACAATACTTCATAAAGGCTCACGCTGAAGAATTATCATCCACACTTACAACGCTTCGCAGAGAAGCAATCCTTATCAGGTTAAGCGAAATGGATCCCGGAAGTGCTGGTGTTTTATTGAAGAATACGATAAAGGAGAAAAAGGACTAAACGGAAAAGTTTCGGCTGTCTTCGGTTTTCAGCCATTGGCTGAGTGTTTGCGCCGTTTGATCTTTTTCTGACAAAATCGGGTTTTCAACCGGCCATTCAACTCCTACCTCAGGATCATTCCAACAGATTCCTCCTTCGCCCGCAGAATTGTATTCGCCTGTGCATTTATACTGAATTTCCGTTATATCGCTCAGCGAGCAGAATCCTCGTGCAAAGCCTGCAGGTGCAAATATCTGCAGTTTATTTTCGTCATTCACTTCCCGCCCGTACCATTCGCCGAGGGTAGGCGATCCGTGGCGAATATCTACTGCAACCAGAAAAGCACTTCCTCTGGTTACGCGCATTAGTTTTGCCATTGGGGGATTCCATTGAAAATGAAGCCCGCGAACCACATTTTTTGATGAGCGGGAATGATTATCCTGCACAAAATGCATTGATATACCAAGATCATTAAATACGGATTCTTTGAATGATTCCACAAAAAATCCTCTGTCATCCTCGAATACATTTGGATGCAGCACCGTCAATCCTTGGATATGTGTCTTCTCTGCTTTCATTAATTGGCATCCTTAAATAGTTTTTCAAATACGCGGATGTTATAAAATTCATCCTGATCGAAATCAAACCCTCCAGGGAAGTTTTCCGCAAGCTCGGTTAAAATTGATTCAATGGATCCGTTGAATTTTGCACCCAATACATCCTGCGCTTTTTGGGTAGTAACTTTATAATTCCGATAATCTTCAATATTTTTGATATCCATGTCAATTTTCATGCCAAACTTTTGAGATAAAGTTTCCCATATTCTGTCCGCAACCTGGCCAACCGTAAAATTTCCTGACGCAACATTAAAAACCCCGC
>JASLML010000013.1 GCA_030746535.1 Fidelibacterota bacterium | reverse complement strand
TCGTTCTCTTTAAACCACTTATCACCATATTGAACGAGATTGTTTTTATTTACTTTGGATTGTGAGAATATGAGGGTGGTGGAGAATAAGATGGATGTAATTATTAGTAATAATCTTTTCATTTTGTCCTCCTTTAGAAAAATATCGCCATTAAAGACATAAATATACTACCAATACAAAATAATACAATCATTGCAGGTATTGATGCCAATACCCATTTGACCATAAATGAAACCATTGACATAAATTCCATTTGTATATCTTTCACAATTACTTCTTTTTCCATTTTGTCCTCCTTTTTCTAAGCCAATTCCATATTGGTGGGTTGAATTTGCGGAGTGGGTCGTTCCTGTAACGCCCAACGCCAAGCAAAGAAGTTGGCTATAAGCAATATCACAACAATCACAACGAATCTCACCCTAACCTTCATACGGGGAAGTTACAAAAAAATAGAATTCAATATGGGGGACAGAATGTGCGAGCCAAAAATAGTATGCGACCACATATATATACCCACCCCAAGCCTCGGATATGGGGGTGTGTCCATACAATCTGTGTCCATCAAGCGACTATATATGGCATACATTGGGTCAAGTTGACACATCTGACAGAACTACTTTATAATCAAAAGCCCCCGTCCTGAAACGAGGGATTCTGAAGGTGTGGGCGCTACAAGACTCGAACTTGTGACTTCTGCCTTGTAAGGGCAGCGCTCTGACCAACTGAGCTAAGCGCCCAAAAACAACGATTCTGAAATTAAGAGGTTTTCTTTGCTCGTGAATTCGTTTTTTTCGTTTTCTTCCCTCTTTTTTTACCATTGATGCCAGGCAGCGCAACATCAATCACATCCATCATTTCCTTGGCAAAATGGATCGAAAGATCCTTTAGAATATGTTCGGGTATGTCTTCCAAATCCTTCCGGTTATGGTCAGGCAAAATGATGGTTCGAACGCCTGAACGATGTGCAGCAGTCACTTTTTCCTTTACACCGCCTATTGGTAGCACATTTCCCCGGAGTGTTATTTCACCGGTCATTGCAACTTTAGTCGCTACCGGTTTTTCAGTAAGTAAAGATACGATTGCCGTAAACATGCTTACCCCTGCGGAGGGCCCGTCTTTTGGAATTGCGCCGGCGGGAACATGCACATGAATATCGGTTTTCGAATTGAAATCTTCCGGTAGACCGAGGATGTCAGTATGCGAGCGGACGTATGTTAATGCTGCCGTGGCGGATTCTTTCATCACATCCCCGAGCTGTCCGGTAAGCGTCAGGTTTCCTTTGCCTTTCATTTTGCTCGCTTCGATGAAAAGGATGTCACCTCCGGCGGCTGTCCATGCAAGACCGGTAACTACGCCCGGCTTAGTCGTGCGTTCTGCAATATCGGAGTAAAAACGGGGTGCACCGAGGTATTCGTTCACTTTCTTATTTGACAGCTTGATTTTACCCTTTTTGCTTTTGACCTTGTCTCGCGCGACCTTCCGAAGCACATTCGCGATTTCACGCTCAAGATTTCGTACGCCTGCTTCGCGGGTGTAAGAATTAATGATCTCCCGGATAGCGCTTACGTTAAACGAAACATCTGATTTGGTTAGCGCATTCTCTTCCACCTGTTTCGGAATTAAATGCCGCTTTGCGATCTGAATTTTCTCATCCTCGATATATCCGGCGAAATCGAGGATTTCCATCCTGTCTTTAAGTGCCGGCGGAATTGGGTCCTGGTAATTGGCCGTGGCAATGAACATCACCTTGCTGAGGTCAAAATCAACTTCGAGGTAATGATCGGAAAAAGTTGAATTCTGTTCCGGATCAAGCACTTCCAAAAGCGCTGAGGACGGGTCACCTCGGAAATCCATTCCGAGTTTGTCAATTTCGTCGAGCATAAAAACGGGATTGTTCGTCCCGGCTTTTTTGAGTGATTGAATAATTCTTCCCGGAAGTGCTCCAATGTAGGTCCGCCTGTGTCCGCGGATCTCCGCTTCGTCGCGCACGCCGCCGAGTGAGATCCGGACAAATTCGCGTCCCATCGATCTTGCAATGGATCTTCCAAGTGATGTCTTACCGACTCCGGGCGGCCCGGCAAAACAAAGGATCGGCCCGCGCATACCGCTGCCGGGATCCTTTTCTTCCTTCAGCGCGCGAACGGCTAAATATTCAAGGATGCGTTCCTTCACCTTGTCTAGACCGTAATGGTCATCATCAAGAATCTTATTTGCATCGTCAAGATTGACTGTATCATCACTTGCTTTACTCCATGGCAGATCCACGAGCCATTCGATGTAGGTCCGAGAAACGGTATACTCCGGAGATTGCGTTGGAATTGCTTCGAGCCTGCTAAGTTCCTTTTTGGCGATTTTTTCGGCTTCTTCGGACATGCCGGCTTTTTCAATTTTTTCCTCGAGCTCGCCGAATTCTGCAGCGCCTTCGTCCTCGCCCAATTCCTTTTTGATTGCCTTCAGCTGTTCGCGGAGGTAATACTCACGCTGGGTTTTCGAGATTTCGTCCTGCACTTCGCTCTGGATTTCTTCTCCGAGTCGAATCCGCTGCATTTCGCGGTTTAAAATTTCAACGGCCTTTTCCACGCGCTTTTTGATATCCAGTTCTTCCAGAATGTTTTGCTTCTCCGCATTCGGAATATTCAGAAGACTGATGGTTTTATCCGCGAGTTTCGAAGGCTTCTGGATATTGGAAAGCATTCCTGTGTGCTCTTCGGTTAGGTACGGCGCAATCTGAATTAGTTCGCCAAAAAGCGATCGTAATTTTTGCGTCTGCGCATCCAATTTCAAATCATCTTCCGGAGTGTCATCATGGAGAACGCTGACCATCGCTTCGTAATACGGATCCTGATTCGGATAGGATAAAATCTTCACTCTGTCGAGTCCCTGAACGATTGCGGACTTGCTGTTGTCCGGCATATCAAACACCTTCAGTACCAGCGCAAGAGTTCCGTAAGCATACAAATCTTCCGGTTTTGGTTCTTCGATCGATCCTTCTTCTTGGGCTACAACAACAATGTACTTTGCATCGGATGGAAGATCATCAATCAATTTCAGGGATCGGTCACGGCCTACATAAATCGGGATAACCTGCTGGGGGAAAAGTACCGTATTCCTTAACGGCATTACGGGATATTTTCGTGGTTCTTTACTCATAATGTCTCCAAAATTTTTGCTTTATTTTTCATTTTGCTAAGAATTGTCAAATTCTGTACCAATTCATTTTTTATGCTCATATGGCGGCTAATGGACCAATATTCGCTGAATTTTAACCTATATGGCAGACTATTCATCCTGTAAAACGAAAGCTTTGGGTTAGCGCGTCGAACGATCCCGCCCAATTCTGTACGGTGCTTACCGGTCCAGTTGCTTTAAAATAATACGGTCCATCCGGAGTGTTCACAATGGCTGCAAGCAAACTGAAATCCGGTTTTTCCACCACCGGGCCGGACATGGATGCCCCCCGGCTGGAATATATTCCTTCTATGTACACTAGCGTAATATGTAATTCATTAATCGTGAAATTCTTTATTCTTTCAAACCCAGTAGATGGCCCGCCCCCCGGCTGGCTGAATTGGCCGACCCATCGTTCAATATTTTGTTCAACGCTACCGCCAATTTTATTGAAAACAGCAACTTCCGCATCTTCCAAATCTCCCTCCGCACGCGGCAGCCTAAATTGTGCCGTACGCATCGATGATACTGGTTTCTCCCGAATCCATCCTTCCGGAACAGACAATTCCAGCGAACCTAATTGAATGCGATGTGCTGATTTGCGGGAATGGTCTACGGCCGTATTTTGGATTTGGTCTTCAGGATTTTGAGCCGTCTGAACCATCCATGCCAGTACAATTCCTGACACACCAATCAAACCGTAAATGACCGGTTTATTCATGCGTTTCCCAAGCCGGACTTGCAAGCTTCGCTTGCTCGTCTGCATGGTAAGAACTTCTGACAAGCGCGCCGGATTCCACAACACGAAAGCCCAAATCCAATCCGATGCGTTTATATTCCAAAAATTCATCGTCATCCACATAGCGCTCTACCGGAAGGTGATTCCGGGACGGCTGCAAATATTGGCCAATCGTAAATATACTGACGCCAAGATCGGCTATTTCTTTCATGGTTTCGATCACTTCAATTTTTGTTTCACCAAGCCCTACCATCATTCCTGTTTTGGTAAGCATTCCGAAATCCACTGACTGCTTTAGCACAGTCAGACTTCTTTTCCAATTTGCCTGCGCGCGCACCTGCCTGCTGATCCATTCGACACATTCTACATTATGGCTGAATATTTCCGGGCCGGCATTAAACACTTTCAGCAAGGATGGAGCGTATCCCTGAAAATCCGGCGTTAATACTTCTACGGTACAGCCTTGAACATGTGTATGAATTTGACGAATCGTCTCCGCCCAAATATCTGATCCGAAATCATCTTTCAGGTCATCCCTATCAACAGAAGTAATGACGACATGTTTCAACT
This sequence comes from Fidelibacterota bacterium, assembly GCA_030746535.1. Lineage (GTDB taxonomy): Bacteria > Fidelibacterota > Marinisomatia > Marinisomatales > TCS55 > JAAZYX01. Next base: position 30,823 of record JASLML010000013.1, on the reverse strand, counting down.
GCATCCGCTTTACTGCCATGGCGGTACGGTACGGTTCCATCGGATCGTTCCATGTCGGCTTGCCGGTTTTCACCGAACAAAATCCGCATGCGCGGGTGCAGACTTCCCCCAGGATCATAATGGTTGCCGTTCCCCGTCCCCAGCATTCATAAATGTTTGGGCACCGTGCTTCTTCACAAACCGTATTCAGATTATTAGAGTCAACCGTATCTTTTACGAACCGGTATCCGTCGCCCATCTGCAGGCGGATTTTCGGTTTATTGCGGTTTAAGGTTCGAGTTTCCATCAGAATAACTTATCCAATTCCATATTCTCGATATTTGACTGCACTGCTTCGATGAACCGTGCTCCGCCGGCGCCGTCAATCAGGCGATGATCAAACCCAAGCGACAGCATCATGATACTCCTGATTCCGATGGAATCACCGCTCTCCGATTCCAGAACGACCGGGCGTTTTCGAACGGTTCCGATTCCCATAATCCCGACGTTAGGCTGGTTAATGATCGGCGTACCCATTGTTACATTAAATACGCCGAAATTGGTGATGGTAAAGGTGGATCCCTGAAGTTCGTCCGGCGATATTTGTTTATCTCTTGTCCTCACAGCAAGATCTCTCACTTTTCTGCAAAGTCCCAGAAAATTTAATTCCTCAGATCGCTGAATCACCGGAACCAAAAGACCCTGATCTACCGCAACCGCAAGGCCAATATTGATATTTTTGTTCCTTACAATTGATGTACCGTCCAGCGAACTGTTCATATCGGGAATCATCTGCAACGCCCGTGTTACTGCCAGTGCAATGAACGGAGTATAGGTCAGCTTAAATCCTTCCCTCGCGAAAAAGGCGTTTCCTTCGGATTCTGTAAAATCTACGATGGAAGTCATATCCACTTCTGTCATTACATATACATGGGCTGCCGTGTCGAGGCTGTGGCGCATATGGTCTGCGATTAGTTTCCGCATATGATCCATTTCCTCAATTTCACCGCCAATTAAAGGTGCAGGAGCAGAAGCGATATCCGGGACAGCACCTCTTCCGGACAAATAGGCAAGAATATCCTTTTTTGTTATGCGGCCGTTTTTTCCTGATCCGGTAATGCCTGACAATTTTGCATCACTGATGCTGTTTTCCTTTGCAATCTTCTTTACTACCGGTGTGTAAAATTTCTTTTCGGCAGATGCAGGCGGGGGCGGCGACTCTATTGCTGTCGGCTTTGGCAGCTCAGGTTTCCGGATTGGTTCCGGATCCGGCGCTGATTCTTTTTCAGCTGGTTCTACGGGAATAGCTGCATCAGCATCTGTTTCAATCCTTGCGATAATTGCACCTACTTCCAATACATCATTCGGTTTAGCAAGCAGTTCAACCACAGTTCCGGCAGTCGGCGACGGGATTTCTGAATCGACTTTATCCGTTCCGATTTCCAGCAAAATTTCGTCCAAAGCAACGATATCGCCAGGCTCTTTCCTCCATTCAAGGATCGTCCCCTCTGTAATGGATTCGCCCATTTTCGGCATGACCACATCTACAATCATCAGTACTCCATTAATTCAGTTAAAGCAGCAACAACATCCGGTGTTTGCGGCAATACTTTTTCTTCCAAAAACCAGTTGTACGGCACAGGAGAATCTTTGGATGCGACGCGTTTAACCGGTCCGTCGAGCAATTCAAAAAAATTATCCGCAATAATTGCGGAAATTTCCGCGCCGGGCCCGTTCGTCAGTGTATCTTCGTGTACCACCATCGCTTTTGATGTTTTTTCCAATGACCGTCCTACCGTTTCTATATCCAGAGGATTTAGTGTTCTGAGGTCAATGATCTCAACCCTTCCTTCCAAGTTTGTTTCCTGTACAGCTTCGATGGATTTTTGCACCATCGCGCCCCACGTAATAATGGTTATGTCCGTTCCGGATTCAACGATCCGCGCTTTCCCAAATGGAAGAAGATATGTGTCATCCGGCTCCGGCGAAGAAACATATCCCTGCCGGTAAAGCCCTTTATGCTCAAGAAATAAAACAGGGTCGTCCATCCTGCAGGCAGCTTTAAGTAATCCTTTTGCATCGGCAGCGCTGGATGGATATGCAATGCGAATTCCGGGCAGATGAACAAAAAATCCATCTATCGATTGGCTGTGGCAAAGCGCACCGTGGATATATCCGCCGACAGGAACACGAATAACCATCGGGCAACTCCAAGCGTTATTTGAACGATAGCGCATGGTGGCGACCTCATTCCGGATCTGCATCATCGCCGTCCAGATATAATCACCAAATTGAATTTCAACAACCGGCTTATATCCCGCCATGCTTAGACCGATTGCCGTACCGATAATCGATGATTCTGCCAACGGTGAATTGAACACCCTGCTTTTCCCAAATGCATCCGTAAGCCCTTTCGTTGCTGTGAATACACCCCCTTTGGGATCCGCGATATCTTGGCCATAAATCACCATTTTTTCATTGTGTTTCATTTCTTCAGACAATGCATGATTTATCGCATCCACCAAGACAACTTTATCAGACATTACATTTAACGGCGATTCCTCTTTGATGTCGTCCGTACCGTATATATGGTCCAGCGCCGTGGAAACATCTGGGTGGCCTTGCGCTTCTGCCCATTCGGCATCTTCATCCACTTGCTTTGCCACTTTTTTCTGAATGGCAGTGAATTCTTTTTTTGTGACTGCCTTAGCGGCAATGCATTCCTTTTCAAAAACGGTTATCGGGTCCTTTTTCTTATCCGCTTCTAAATCTTTGTCAGATCGGTATTTTCTCTGATCATCTGAAGAAGAATGCGGCAAAAGGCGTACAACATGCGACACAATTACGGAAGGCCCTTTCCCTTTTCTTGCTCGCTCGGCAGCTTTCTGAAAGGCTAGGCTTGTTTCGAAAAAGTCGCTGCCGTCCACATCAAATCTGGCAAGATTTTGATAGCCGGAAACCATCGAGTACACCGAGCTCCCTGACGTTTGTTCTGAAATATGCACGCTTATTGCATATTCGTTATCCTCAACATGAAAGAGCACCGGAAGTTTGTCGCGACTCGCCCAATTGAGCGCTTCATGAAAATCTCCCTGACTGGTTGTACCCTCACCGCAGGATACATAGACAATCTCTTTTGTTTTATCCCATGTTCTGCCCATCGCACAGCCGACCGCCTGTAAAAATTGTGTGCCGGTCGGGCTTGATTGGCTGACAATTCGCAAATCCTTGTGCCCGTAATGCTGCGGCATCTGGCGTCCGCCGGAATTCGGATCATCTTTCCTTGCAAGAAAACACAGCAGCTGCTCACGCGATGTCATCCCCAATCCGAGGCACAGCGCCGCATCCCTGTAGTACGGAAACGACCAATCTTCTCCCTGACGAAGCACTTTTGCGGCTGCTAGTTGGGCTGCTTCATGACCTGCGCAACCAATGTGGAAAAAACTTTTTCCCTGCTTCAGCATCGTCAGCATTTTCTCATCCAGCCGTCTAGACAAAACCATTTTTTCGTAAACGGATAGTAATTCTTTTTTCTGAAATCCGTGCAGCCTAGGCATGAGAAATTTCCATAATTCTTTCCTGATTAAAAATGCTGTTAAAATGGTTTTCAACTTCAGCTTTGACTGCTTCCATTTTAATCGGCATTCCCAATAATTTTTCCATTGATGTAACGCCGTATTCGAAAATTCCGCACGGAATGATACCGTCATAATAGGACAGGTCTGGATGTACATTGATCGCAAATCCGTGCATGGTTACCCAGCGCGAAATCCTGACACCGAGAGCAGCTATCTTTTCGTCGCCGACCCAAACACCGGTTAACCCTTCTTTTACATCCGCCTCTATATCAAAAATGTCCAATGTTTGAATGATCATTTGTTCAAGACTGCGCATATACCAATGGACGCTTTTTCGATATCTGTGAAGATCAAGAATAGGATATCCTACAAGCTGTCCCGGTCCGTGGAAGGCTATATCGCCGCCTCTTTCAACATGAAATACTTTCACATCTTTCGGAACGTTTTGAAGTAAATGATCATCATCTGCATTTTTCCCCAATGTATACACAGGATCATGCTCAACCAGCAACAGGGTATCATCAGAATTTCCTGCAATAACCTCTCTCTGAAGATGTTTCTGGAAATCCCAAGTTGCCTTGTAGTTCCGAAACCCAAGATCCTGAATAGCAATACTCATTGGTGAACCTTTTGCCCCATTGCGTCAAGAGCAGCTTCCATAACTGCTTCGGATAAAGTTGGATGTGCATGAACTGTTGACGCCAATTCGTGCCATGTTGATTCAAGTGTTTTTGCCGTACCGAGTTCTGCTATTAATTCTGTCGCCTCCGATCCAATGATATGGGCGCCGAGCAGCTCACCGTATTTGCCATCAAATATCAATTTTACAAAACCGTCCGTGCGCCCGGTAGCCATCGCTTTTCCACTTGCCTTGAAATCAAACGTGCCTACTTTAACATCAAATCCTTTTTCTTTGGCTGATGATTCTGTCAATCCTATGGATGCAACCTGCGGCTGGCAATAGGTACAGCCGGGTATATTGGTATAATCAACGGGATGCACGTCTTTCCCCGCTGCGTGTTCTGCGGCGACATGGCCTTGTGCGGATGCCACATGCGCGAGCCACGGCGGACCGGATACATCGCCTATAGCATAAATATTTGGCACTGAGGTTTGGTTGAACTCATTGATGACTACAGCACCTTTTTCAACGTTAACACCAATTTTTTCCAGCCCGATATTTTCAGTGTTTCCTGTTACGCCGATGGCAACAAGCGCTACATCCCCTTCCAGGATTTCCTGCTTGCCCTTCCTTTCCAAATGGACCTTCACCTTTGTTTTAAGAGATTCAATTTGAGAAACTTTTGTATCCGTATAGATCTTCATTTTTGATTTTTTAAACGTACGGGCAAGTTCTTTTGAAACCGTTTCATCTTCCACAGGAAGAATTCTTGGCAGCATTTCAATTAGATGAATCTCTGTTCCGTACGCGTTGAAAAAATATGCGAATTCAACCCCTATTGCACCGGAACCTATGATAATCATTTTTTTCGGGATTTTTTTTAGAATCATCGCTTCTTTGGAAGAAATAATGTTTTTCCCATTCAATTTCATTCCCGGAAAGGTGCGCGGTCTCCCGCCGGTTGCAATAATGATATTGTTCGCATTTAAACGCGTTTTTTTCTTCCCCTTTGTCACTTCCAATTCATGCCGTGAAATCAGCTTTCCGGGGCCTTCAAAGTGAGTGATGGAATTTTTTTTCATCAGAAAAGCAATTCCCTTGGACAGCCTCTCAGCTACATCCCTGCTTCGCTTGATAGATGCCGGAAAATCTACACTGAATTTCGGAATCGTAATTCCATATTGAGCGCTGTTCTGAACGATATGAAGCACTTCAGCATTTTTCAACAGCGCCTTTGTAGGAATGCATCCCCAATTTAGGCAAATGCCTCCCAGTTTGTCCTTTTCGATGATGGCTGTTTTCAATCCAAGCTGTGAAGCGCGAATTGCGGCTACGTATCCGCCCGGACCGCCGCCGAGCACAGCCAAATCGAAGGAAGGCATTATATTTTATCCATTCCGATAATGCTTAGAAATTCAGCCCTTGTTTCCGGTGAATCTCTAAATTGGCCAAGCATGGCAGAACTGGTGGCAAAGCTGTTTTGTTTTTCCACTCCGCGCATTTGCATACATAAATGCCGTCCTTCCATTACCACCGCCACTCCGACAGGATTCAATACTTCATTGATCGTATCCGCAATCTGGTGTGTCAGCCTTTCCTGAATCTGCAGTCTTTGGGAGAATGCGTCAACTATTCTAGGGATCTTCGACAAGCCGATTATTTTCCCGTCAGGAAGATAGCCGACATGGCACCGCCCAAAGAACGGAATTAAATGATGTTCGCAAATGCTGAAAAATTCAATATCCCGAACTACTACTACTTCGCTGATATCCTCCTCGAAGATTGCTCCGTTTACGATATCTTCGATATTGATCCGATAACCGCTAGAGAAATAGTCCCAGGATTTTGCAACCCGTTCCGGAGTGTTCTTCAGACCTTCTCGATCAGGGTTTTCGCCAATTTCGGCAATAAGACCTTTAATTAATGATTCAATATTTTTCATAGGTCATACTTCTTTCTGAACCTTGTCTTTTAAGGTGTATACACCCAGATAAAATAGCGGAGTATCAGCCAATGCAACCAACACTTTGAATAAAAATCCTGCCTGCAGCAGCGCAGGAAATTTAGACCATTCAATAGCGCCTGCGAAGCATAGCAAAATCAGAACTGCTGACGTATCCACAAGCTGAGAAACAATGGTGGATCCATTATTACGAAGCCATAAATGTTTGCCGTTAGTAAGATTTTTCCAGAAATGAAAAATTCTGATATCAATGAATTGTGCAGTGAGATACGCTGCCATCGATGCAAATACTGCAGGACCGAATAATCCGAAGACCGAATGAAACGTATCCGAATCTACCGGAGACCAATCCGTTTGCGGCACCATATCTGCAATGCTGATAACGATGAGCACAAATAAACTTGCTGCAAATCCGGCTATAACAACCTGATCAGCTTTTTTCTTTCCATAAAGTTCTGATATTAAATCAGTACATAAAAAGGTGACGGGATATGGAAGAATTCCAACGGACATTTCAAATGTATATAAACCAAATGGCGACCATGTGAAAAATTTTTGAAAAATCAAATTCGCGCTGACAAGCGAAGCAATAAAAATGCCCGCGAGCACAAGGTAAAGCGTTGACCTGAAGCTCATTTACAGCACCCAGCAGGACCGTAGTAATCCGTGTAGATAGTATCCGTTTCTTTTAACCGTACGCGATGAAGCCTGCAGCCTTCAAGAAGGGATTCAATTTCACCCCATATAAATTTAGTTAAATTTTCGGAACTGGGCTGCTTATCCTTAAACCAGTCTATTTTTTTCTCAAAATGGCTGTGATCGATTCGGTTAACGATTTTTTCATTTACTACTTCTTTCAGGTGTCCTAAATCGACAATGAACCCTGTATCCGGGTTTATTTCACCTGTAACCGTTACTTCCAAGGTATAATTATGTCCGTGCAGTTTGGCATCCGGGCCGAATATTTCCTCATTTTTCTCTTCGGTCCAGTCTTTATGGCCGTATTTATGAGCTGCTGAGAAAGAAAACGATTTTGTTACAAATGTGCTTGGCATTTATTTGTATTCTACAAATTTATTGAATATATGAATTTAGTGCAGTGAAATTAGAGGGCAAAAAGATTATCAAAGATCAGCGGACGGACACAGCGTATTCAAAATGCAGGATTCGCACTGAGGCCTTCTGGCAATGCACACGGCTCTGCCGTGATCAATGGTCATGTGCGTTAATCTAACCCAGTCTTTTTTAGCAAACACATCCATTAGTTCAAATTCAATCTTCTTTGCATCTTTCGTGTCTGTAAATCCTAACAGGTTCATAATCCTTACCATGTGCGTATCAATTACCATGGAAGGCACCTTGTACATTTCTCCCAATATGCAATTCGCGGTTTTTCTTCCAACACCCGGAAGCTTCACCAACGCTTCCATGGAATCAGGAACTTCGCCGCCATGATCTTCAACAATCTTCAAACTGGATCCCTGAATGCTTTTCGCTTTTTGATTATGGTATCCGCATGAATGAATATCTTTTGCGAGTTCTTCAATATCCGCATACGCAAAATCTTTCGGATTTTTGTATTTCTGAAATAGTACCGGTGTTACCTGATTGGCCCTGTGATCCGTGCATTGGGCGGAAAGAATCGTTGCAACCAGCAGTTCGTGTGCAGTGGAATAGTGAAGAGAGCATTTCGAATTCGGGTATTCTCTTTTCAGCTTGGAAACTACCTTTTTCCCCCGCGCCTTTTTTTGGGATTTATTTTCTTTCATCCAAAATCTGCGCTACGATATCCGTTACATTTCTATTCAAAGCTGATGTTAAAATGGTTCGGTTAAATCCCTTTGCTTTCCAAGTGATAACCTCATCGCTCGTCATGGTATCGGCATAACCAATAAGATACGATCCAATATCAGACAGATCGGTTTCTGCCCAGCCGTCAGCAGGGATAATGGTAATTTCACAGTCAAGTGGAACAGGATCGTCTTTTGCAATAAAATCAACCTGAAATCCGGCATCGGTTAATTGCTGGGATACTTTTGTCCCCAGCTCAAAATTCGTTATCCCAAGTGCTATTTTTTTCATTTATGCATCCAAATCCGGCACAAGTGACCAATTAAATTCGTCAGTATTTGTTATTGTATGATACTCCTTCTGTACCTGCTGCAATCGGGTTTTGAGCAGCGTAACATTTATTCCGCGCTGTGTTCCATCAAACAGCTCAAATTTTTGCAGGCATTTTTTCATCAAACTTTTTGCACCTTTTAGATTGGCATTTTGCAGATGAAAAAAACTTACCGAAAGCTGAATAAGCCCCTGTATATACTTATGATCCATAACATAATAGTCTGACCATAAATCTTCCCAAGATTCATGGGCATCATAGAAATTTCCATCCTGAAAATATTTCTTTCCTTCAAGAAATAATGAATCAATTACATTTTCATCTACCATACATCTGCAGCCTTACATTTCAGATTTCAAGAATAATTGAATTTGGGCTTCAACATGCGGAATGTCTTTTTTGGAAACTCGCCTTGCCAATGTTCTCAATGCCTCTAATACAGGGATTTTTCTCAGACCGTTTTCTTTCGCAATTACATCCTCCGCCAACCCAATGAAATACGAATCTGCTGAATTGGTAAAATCGGTTAATTCAGGTGCTTTTTTATCAGCGGGAGGTAGCGGAATATTCTCACCAAGCGTGCTCAACCAATGGGATATCTCCCGATGGTAATTTTCAGTTCTTATGTATTCTGAGGCCCATAACCTTGCTGCACCGGCAAGATCCAGCCATTGATCCTGATTTCCATTAACAACTACCGAGCCAATGTATTCCCGTGGTTTATGATCCGTTCCGGGATGCATTTCAAACACGGAAACTTTCTTTAATTCTCCAAGCACACACATGATGAATGGCCAAGATCCTTTTGGATCATTTTGAAATGCAAATGCCCGCAGGACGTGGTATGTAAATGATCCGAATTCCGGAATATTTGTTAACGCATATTCTGCTAAGCTCTCAAAAACTGCAGGGCTTCTATCTGATACTAAATGAATTTTTGCTGCTTCCAATTCCAGTGTATCTATATCTCCTGATTCGAGTTTTTCCCATATATCAGAGACGAAGGCAGTTTCACCTAATCCATCAGCCGATGCACGATTCAGTAATTCGGAATCCGATGATCTTTTCGGTAAATCTTTAACCAATTCATACGCGGACTTCAGTAATATTTCTGAAGGGTGATCAACATCATCTCCAATGATATTTTTTAATGCATTAACTGTTATTACCGGATGATGCCGCGAGGAATCAAGATGGTTTGCCAATACAGATTCTTTAAGACAATATGCCAGAAAATCCCTAAGGGATTTTCCACCTTTAACTGCGTCAGTTACGGAAATATTAGACAATGGATGTACCGGGTGAGGGTTTTAGGGGAACAAAGAGATTGATTCTATTCGGGGCTTCCCAATTGAAAATATACCATCATGGAAAGACCGGTCATTCTTGAAAATTCTGAAGGGATTCCAGCATCGGAAGTATGCGGTGTGTCGCCGTAGCGACCGATATTTTCATCACTGTCCCACGCCCAGCCCGGATCAACAACGCTTGTAAGTGGCATCGAGCTGAAATCATGGTAATAGCCGATTTCAAATCCCATGGTATCTTTGATTTGCCGGCCGTATAAAACACCGATTCGCGTGGATGTATTCCCCATAATTCCTTCCGGAATGTACATACCGCGAAACCCCCACCAACGATATCTGTTTTCGCCGGTTTCCTTAAATTTATAATATGTGAAATCCATATTATAGTTCGGGTTCATGCTCCAAGAAAGATTCATTACATCCCATTTGTTTTCTTTGGAATACAACAGCCTGCTGTAATCAATCCCCGTCCCGTACACAGGCAAGCCGATACGAATTCCAATATCGCTCACATCCGAGATTCCTTTGCGGTACCACATATATGGAAAAACATTCTCGATGGAAAGCGTATAGCCGTATCGCGATTCACCATCCGATAACCGTTTTGGGCTAACCGTAGGATGAGTGGCGCAGCCGGAATAAAGAACTAGAGCCGAAAGAAAAATTAACAGTCGAGATCTCAACTATCAGCCACCTTCCGGTGTTTTCAGAGAACTCTGAGGATTTGGAGGCAGATTCAAAACCTCCTGACCGAAAAATGATGAAATATGGCTGACAATATCCACAACGGAAACCAAACCGACCGCGGAACCGGAATTGTCTGTAACCGGAACATGCCTGAATCCACCTACAAACATTTTATTAAGCGCGTAGGCTACGGGGTCATCCATATTCAAGCTTTCGGGTGACCGTGTCATAAAATTTTCAACTGCCTCTTTTTCCAGATCTAGCCCTTTGCCGGTGATATTTAGCAAGATATCTCTTTCGGTAATAATGCCGGCCAATTTGCCTCCTTCATTCACCAAAACGCATCCCATGGATTTTTCCTGCATTTCCGTAATCATTGAAGCCAAGGAATCTCCGGAGTTCATGATAATCGGATCGGACAGCTGCAAAGATGAGAGCGGATCATTCAGGGAAACAGCTTCAGCTATTTCATGATCCACTTCCTTTTCAAGTTCATCCATTCGATCCATTTCATCATCAAATTCGCTTGCCATGGCATTCTCCTCCGTTATTTCAGGTAAATCATTTTTCGACTCTGCACAACGGGCAGATAGTCTTCCATTTGAGCAACAATGGTCAGGAAATATACACCGCTTGAGTGATCGTGGGCATCCCAAACAAATGAGTACTGACCCGGGGTTAACGCTTCCGACCTCACAAAATCCTTAATTTTTCTGCCTCCGGCATCCGTGATGAATAAGTCAATTATTGCCGGTTCAATAAGGTCAATAGAAACCGAAGTGCTTGCATTAAACGGATTCGGGAAATTTTGAAATAATGCGAACACTTCCGGAATAACCTGCTGTTCTAATCCGCTTGCTCGAAAATCATTCGCTTCACCAAATGTTGTAAAGGTGATTTCCTGCCAGGCACCGCCATCAGGAATTCGTGCTTCTATGATTAAAGCATCGAAAATAATCGGCCGTGATTCATATTCCACCGACCATCTTCCGTCTACCTTCATTTTTAAGTCCAGCCAACTGCCTGATCTATTTTCGGTGTTAAGCATGAATGCTGAATCATGATATATTTCTTCGAATTGAATTCCAGGCTGGATTTCCCAGAGGAGTTCATCGTTTATAAATAATCCGTATTCGATGTCAAAATCACTTTTCCCTGCAATTTCTACAGTAAGGGATTGGTGCTGAGGATTATATTGAATTTCATTTATCCAATAAGGTGATTCCCCTTGGACTGATCTTGAAATCGGAAACGGATTAAGGGAGCCTCCTGTTGAAAATGTTCCATCTAAGAATCTCACTTTCATTCCGGTTTCCAAAAGGATAGGATTTGAACCAAGCGTTTGGCCGTTGAATGCGACTCTCACAGTTTCCCAATCAAATGGGACTTCAACTTTAATGACTGAATCGGGTATAACCTCAGTCAAATCAATTGTAAGTGATTCGTCAGTGCTCGAAAGCATCAGCAATCCTTCTTTTACAGCTCTCATTGCATAAAAGGAAATGTGTGAAAATTCAGCGTTTCGTAAAAAACTTTTGAATACAATATCATTTGAAGATTGAACTGCTTGCAAATCCCTTTCAAGCACTGCAATATGTTTGGGGATGGAAGCTTCAACGATGCTGGAAATGATTTCTATCCCTTTTTCACGGTATTCATCAGGAGTCATTAACAGGGAATTTCGATTTCCGCTTTCGAGTGCTATCCATTTTTGATTCCAAAACGATACCAATTCTTCATTATTTATTGTGACAAACGCTTCAAGAATTTTCTCTAAATCATCCGTTGGAACGAAACCAAACCACTGAAAAAGGATTTCCGGCCTTATCACAGGCAGCGATATAACATGCGCAGATTCGATGGATGAAAAGGAAGTTTCAATATATTCAGATAATATTTTCAACTTGAGTTGGAAAAGGTTGAAATCTTCGGGGAATCCATACTTTGCCGGAGTTACTATCATTTCCTCATCATTGACCGAATACGGTTCGCCGAACGGAGGTGTATTACGATCACTGAAAATGGATCCATTTTCATTAATAACAAATTCTACGTAATAAAATGCGGTTTGTCCTTCCGTCAAGTCTGTATCCAGATATCGGTCTGTCTCAGCTGATACTTCTGCGGCGGCCGTATATGATTTCTGAAAATCTGTAGATTTATAAATGATCACGGATGACGCTTCTTCCGGTGTTTCCCAGTGAAGAAGAATTGAGCCCGTACCGCTGAATGCATCGAGGCGAATGGATGGACCATCCTCGGCGAATCCAATAGAGACACCGATTCCTATTATTATGCCGAATAGTTTTGATCTAAACATGGGATTATCCCGGGCGAGGGGTAATTTGGAGTAATTCCGAAGGTAAGGCAAGCCTTTTCCCTCGAAATTATTGCTTATTTTAGATAGGTAATTTTTTTATTAGTGGTAGAAAATCCATCCGATAATGAAAGAACATACACTCCTGATGACGCGCCCATAGGATTCCAGCCAAATGCATGCCGTCCGGCTGGCAATTCCTGATGAAGCAACTTATCCATCAGTGTACCATCAATATGATAGATTATTGCAGTTATATTTAGCGGATATTCCAATTCAAGTGAAAAATCGACTCCACTGTTAAATGGATTTGGATAACCGTCTGACAAATGATATTTGAGCGGAACCAAATCAGAGTCAGCAGATTGAAAAGCCGAATAGTTGATAGCATCCCATACATTAATAATGCCATATCCATAATTGTTATCTGGCATATTTGCTTGGGAAGCTGTCTGCATCATTGCTTCCCGCACCATCATTGGCGTCCAGTCAGGATGAGCATCCAAAATTAATGCTGCCGCACCTCCAACCAAAGGCGTTGCCAACGAAGTTCCGGAAGCAGCGGTGTACCCTTTTCCTGCCGGGCTGGCGCATGCAGTGGCAATGCCTCTCGCGCATACCTCCGGTTTTATTCTCCCATCATAGGTTGGGCCATGAGAACTGAACGAAGCTATCACTCCATTGGAATTGACCGCACCAACACTGATTACCGAATCAGCATCAGCAGGAGCAATGATAAAATACCAATCACTATTTCCTTCATTGCCAGCGGCAGTTACGCAAACCATTCCCAACTGCGCAGCAATATCAACCGCAATGGTCGTTACTGCAACATCGCCATTTAGATCCTCATATTGATACCAGTCTAAATAACCAAGCGAAGTGGATACAACATCAGCGCCGTTTATCTCTCCCCATTCCAGACCGGCCACGTAATTGTCTTCTTCAACTTGAATTTCATCTGCAACCATCTCGGTTTTCGCCAGCAAATACTCTGACTTGAATGCCGGACCAATCAAAAAACCGGGCAAATTCGCTGCCATTGCAGATAATACCATCGTTCCATGATTGTGCTGATTATTCTGCTCTTCCTGAGTTGTCTGATTTGCAGTAATTGAATCATCATTAACAAAATCCCATTCAGCAATAAGGTTCAACGAATCAAATACATCATGTTCCAGACTAAAACCTGTATCCATAACTAATATGCGAATCCCCTCTCCGTTGTAACCTGCATTATGTACCATATCACAATTAATCTGCTCTATCTGTGACTGTGCATTGCCGTAATCCAGTGATTGGATGGCATTTCTGGCAGATTTGCTTCTTAGTGGTTTGGGGCTTGGTTGAGATCTCCTGAAAGATTGTACCGGTTTTATCTTTTTTACAAAAGACAGGCCGTCCAACATAGCTAACTGCCTTTCGCTCCCAATCACCGATACTGCATTAAGCCATTTACTAACTTTCTGTAGCTTTACTCCGGTATTTGTAACAGCTTCAATATAATCTTCGTGTACCGGAAGATCGAAAGTTGTAACCGAATCATGAATCGAAACTTTTTGTCTTCTAATCAGTCTATTTTCATCCATTAGTGCAATAATGGATTTTTTCTCGGTCTGAGAGGGGATCGATTTATCCTCGAAAAATACCCAAACCTTTGAGGTTAATTCGGAGTTTGATCCGGACATAACACACATCAAACAAACCAATGTGATTACGAATCGAATTATGATCGGACTAATATTATTATCAAGTGTTTTCTTCGAGCCAATCTGTTGTAACAGATTTTGGCCGTGTTATCGGCACACCGAGAGCGCGGTTGATGACCATTTGCGCCACCATCCCCATCGCTCTGGAAATGCTGAATAAAACAGTATAAAATTTGAATTCCTTTAATCCATAATGATATAACAGCGACCCGGAGGCAGCATCAACATTCGGCCAAGGATTCTTTGCCTTTCCCTGTTCCTGAAGAACACCGGGCACCACTTCATAGAGCAGTTCTACAATTGAAAATACATCGTCATTCTTGATATGGTTTTTTCCGAAATCCACAAACGCAACAAATCTCGGATCGGGACATCTGAGAACAGCATGACCATATCCCGGAACTACGCGGCCGCTGTTAAGCCAGTCCCAGCAATACTGTGCAATATCGTCTTTTGCAGGTACGTTTGAAAAATGATTTTTCACTCCCAGAACAAATTTTAAGCATTCCTGATTTGCAAGCCCGTGGAGTGGGCCCGCAAGTCCGTTTAATCCGGACACTACAGCATAATATGGATCGGAAAGGGCTGACGCAACAGTATGAGCAGCAAATGCGCTTACATTCCCGCCTTCATGATCGCAATGCACCATTAAATACAAGCGCATTAGTTTTTGGAAATCACCGTTCGGATCATCGAGTCCCGTCATGTAAGCAAAATTGGATGCCCAGTCCAAATCAGGATTCGGTTCTATCCTTTCGCCTTTTTCAAAGCGCATCCGGTAAATCCCGGCAGCAAGTGCCGGCAGCCTTGCTATCAGCGAAATTCCGTCAAACAAAATCGGTTCCCAATATTCCGATTTTTTTATTCCGGCATTAAACTGCTTTTTGAATTCGCTGGCTTCCTGCATGACTAAAATGCCGGTTGTCAGCATGGTCATCGGATGTGAATCCTTCGGCATGGCGCTGAGGACATCCCACACATAATCCGGAATTGCCTGTTTATCACGTAATTGAGATGATAAATCATTCAGCGCGGATTCATCGGGAAGTTCGCCGGTTAGTAAGAGATAAAACACTTCTTCCGGAAGAATATCTATAATATCGAGAAGAGGCTTTCCGCGAATGATCAATCCCGTGTCGGCAGATACGCTGGACGTATCGCATACAAATCCCCTGACGCCTCTCATGCCGCCGTACGCCTGGGATACCGTCACTTCGCTGATGACGGCGGACCCCTTTTCGGATATGAGTTCCTTTGCCCTGCTTTGAAGGCCGGGAATCTGCTGTCTTAATGTATCCTGTAATTGTCCCATAAACGCTTTGAATCTAATGCCGTTCTTTTGGACAAAAAATAATTCTCATTCCCATCCTTCAATTTGATGAATAACCTCATCAAACGATGCTGCCGTTTCGTCCGCATGCATTATAACCGGTTCCCGCTCGACATGGCCGGTGTATGCAATGAAGAAATCTGCCAGGCCTTTCAGCTTTAATTCTGCATCAGACATTCCGTCGCCAACGATGGCACCGGAACCGCCTAAATTCAGCGATTCCAATAAAATACATTTACCATGCTGTTGTGAGAGAGGATTCTCTTCATCAGCCCCAATGATCCAGCCGTCATTATCAAATGTAAATGCATTGCCGAAAATATGGTCTTTGTAAAACGGCAGCTCTTCAAGAACTTGGTCAATAACCGATTTGAATCCGCCAGAAACGATGTATATATTATCTGTATGCCGTTTGAAAAACTCAATATTTGCAATAACCGATGGGTCAATTTTTTCCTTTAGTGAAGGAACCAGTTTCTCCAAATGCGACGTGTGTGCATGCAGAAGCGCTAAACGCTTTGACAAAGATTCATCAAACGGCATCGCCCCCGACATACCGAGCGCCGTGGTTTTCTTGATTTCTGAAATTACGGCTTCTCTTTCGGGATTGTTTGAAAGGGAAATCCGGGCAAGGTCATCCATCGTTTCACCTTGAACGATGGTATTGTCAAAATCAAGAATCAAATATGAAGGATTCAATTCGTTATTAGTCCTAATTTTTGTTTTGTCCAGAATGCAATTGAATCATACTCAAAACCATTTATCATACGCGCGGCCGTGAATTCCCGAACCATCATCAAATTTCTTTTGTGTACAATAGGCTTTTTTACCGGTTTCAGGGTACTCTTATTTTTTCTCGCCGGCGGATATGCTGCTGGAACTCTTTTGGATCATGTACAGGTTTTCCTGATCGGACTCCGGTACGATTTATCAGCCCTGTCTTACATTCTTTTGCCGCTGTGGATTTTTCATTTTTTGGGATCGCCGGTACGAACCTCAAAACCGGTCATTGGAATATGTAATCGATTTATTACAGGCTACAAATGTGCGGCCGGAATATTTTTACTTACGGTATATTTTATAGACATCGGGTTCCATTTCGAATTTAACCGGCGGATCAACTACCTTGTATTTGATTACCTAGCATACCCAAAAGAAATTATCGGCACCATTGTATTCACATTCCCGTACAACCTCCTTTTCCTGATTTTTCTGGTATTTGCTTTCTATTTAACAAAAATGATGCGGCAGTCAAATTTTCTTCTTATGAATGAAAATAATCCTCCCGCAATTTGGAAACATATTGCACGGCTGACTTTAGGATTTATTTTATTGGTCATCTTTGCGCGCGGCGGAATTCAGCAGTATCCAATGCATTACGGATATTCGAATTTTTCCGATCATCGTATCCTGAACCAGCTCTGCCTGAATCCTGTTTGGAATCTCGGAAGAACCATCATTACCGCTAAAGAAGAAAACAGTGCTGCATTGTTCGACTCTATTCCGGTTTCTTACGATGAAAGTTTGAAGAATGTCCGGCGGGCATACGCTGGTCAATCGGAAAAATTCTTCGATGATGATTTTCCATTATTGCGTGAAAGTAATTCTGTTTATCCCCAAAAAAATTATAATGTAATTCTCATTCTGCTTGAGAGCTTTTCCGGACAGCTGGTTGGTTCCCTTGGAAACGACTATGGTGTTTCCACCCAATTCGATTCCCTTTCAAATAAGGGCGTTCTTTTTACGAAAATGTTTTCAACCGGAACGCGCACAAACCGCGGGCTTTCGGGAACCTTGCTATCCTTTCCTCCGCTTCCGAGAAATAAAACCATTTTACGCGATGCAGCTGCCGACCAGTCTTTTTCATCCTTAGCTGCAATTCTGAAGGATCGGAATTACAAAACATCCTTTTTTTACGGCGGAGATTTGCGATTTGACAATATGCAGGGGTTTTTTCGTCAGCAGGGAATGGAAGCATTTTTTGGGGAAGAAGTTTTCCCTTCTTCCGCGCACAGAACCGTTTACGGATTTGCGGATGAATATGTTTATGACAAGGCGTTTGATCATATTTCAACAATTCAGGAACCGTTCTTTGCTGCCATTCTTACCACATCGAATCATCCGCCGTATACGTTTCCCGGGAATGTCCGCAGTGAAACGATTCGGTACACACCCGACGCATTCAAAGACGAACGGCTCGAAGTATTTGCTTATTCCGATCAAGCACTGGGATCGTTTATGAGGGAATGCTATTCATCGGGCATTTATGACAATACAATTTTTGTCATCGCCGGCGATCATGGTTTTCTGACAAAGGGTGACCATGACGCTTCGATTGATCTTCAAATGTATCATGTGCCGTGTTTGATTTTGGCACCGGGACTGGATCCGAAAGTTATTTCCAGAACAGCAAGCCATACCGACATATCGCCGACTGTTTTACATTTGCTCGGCGGCAGCTTTAAACATCATTCCTGGGGGAAAAACCTTCTTGCGGAAAAACAACATTCGGATTTTGCATTGCTTGCGCCGGCAGGATTAAATCATATTGCCGGAATTGTTTTTGAGGATGTATTCTATATTCATGATTTTTCAGGAATGCACCAATCTTTCACAATTACTTCGTTGAAAGACGGCATACATTTACTACGCCGGCCAAATGACCATCCAACAATTCAAATTGCCAAACAGCATTTATTCAGCGTGTTAAAATCTTCTTCCACCGCTTTGTTCAATTACACGGCAGGGCTGCCGAAAAAATGAGTTTCACCATCCAAAACGAAACAGCCGAAACAAGGCATACTTTTTTCTTCGGCTTTATCAAAAGCCTTGCGATTTCAGCACTGGTCTTTTTCGGGATGATGCTGGTTTGGCGGCTGTTCTTTTTCATTACATTCAAGGATGAATCCGTTTCGGAAATTCCTTTTTCCGAGATCATGGAAGGATTCATGCTCGGCTTCCGATACGACAGCGCTACCATCGCTTATATCCTTATTATTCCTCTGTTATTAGCGATCGGTCAATTCGGCTTTTCAATGGTAAAACTGCAGCGGGGAACTGTGCGCTTTACAAGAATTTGGATGGTTGTATTCTTCACAGCAGCTGTGCTGTCATTTATTTCTGATTATCATTTTTTCATCTTTTTTCACGATCACTTGAATGTTCTCATTTTCAAATTTTTTGAAGATGACACCACCGCGCTGGTTCACACCATTACCAAATCCTATCCGCTGGGTTTTTATGCAGTTCTGCTCATCGGTTCGGTTTTTGCCGGTATCAAAGTGATGCAAAAAATCTTTCCGTATGATTACAACCTTTCGATCACTTCATCTGTCTGGCTGAGACGAAGCATTCCAATTGGAGTATTTTTAGTATGGGGAATAATGGCGCGTGCATCCTTTGGACTGTTCCCTATTAATCTGGGCGATGCGGCTTATTCAACACACTTCCTTCTCAATAAACTCGGACCGAATCCGCTGTTTTCCTTTGAAAAAGCCATCGAAACTAAATTGAAGTCCGGAAAAGAAATTCCTTTTTGGACTCGGCATGAATTTGCCGACAATATTAAATCAGCCATTTCGTTAGCCGGTGAATCATTCGTTCAGGATAATAATGAAATATCAGATTTTGACGAATTCGACGCGGTCCGGCATAAGCCCAGCCAAAAGATTAGTGTTGAAAAAAATCCCCATGTTGTGCTTGGCATTATGGAAGGAATGGGCGCGTGGGTTTTAGATCATGATTCTGAAAATTTCCGGATTGCAGGAGATTTCAGAGCCTGGATGGAAAAAGGGATTTATTTTGATCGTTTTGTTTCCACCGGAAACCGAAGCATCGAGAGCCTGCAGTCTATCCTGCTTAGCATTCCGTCCATTCCGGGAGACGCGCCGCTCAGCCAAACTAAATACGGCACTAAACAGATTTCTACTTCCCTCGCTCCAATATTCAATAATCGCGGGTATGAGACCCACTTTGTTTACGGTGGAAAATTATCGTGGCAGCGGTTGCTGGATTTTCTGAATAACCAAGGTTTCGAGTACCTCCACGGGGACGGCAATTTTGATCCAGATGCGATTCGAACTGACTGGGGTGTTTATGATGAGGAATTATTCGACTATGTGCTGAACCTGCTCAAAAATGCTGATAAGCCTTACTTCATTGTTTTTATGACTACAACAAATCATCCGCCGTTCACCACCCCTGATTCGTATCGGCCGCGACCTTTAATAATTCCGGAAAGTATCGAAGCCGTCATTCAGGATGACATGGATCAGGTGAAGAGCAGATTCCAAACGTACCAGTACGGAAATCAGATGCTGGCGGAATTCCTGGATGAACTGTACGGCTCAGAGCTGGGGAACGCCACCGTAACAGCGATAACCGGTGATCATAATTTTGGCGGTGTTCGGTATTATCCTGAAGAAGAGATGCTTGATTTTCTCCGTGTACCTTTATACATCAAATTCGAAAATGATAATAGGTTGACTCCCAAAATAATTTCCACCTTCGGTTCACATGTAGATATCGGCCCGACGCTGCTCCATGCCATTGGATTCGATGAACCGTTTTTGGGATTCGGCAGAAACCTTCTTGACACAGTATCGCCATCTTATATGGTAAATGAATACGGATTTATATTTTCAAAGGAAGGCGTTGGGCGGTATAATTATTTAACGAGGGAAAAGGGATTTTATCTCTGGGAAGATGATAGCATGAATCGGATTACACCAACCGACTTGGACCATCCGCTTTACGGAGAATTGATCCAAAGAATGACTGCCTATTACAGTGCTGCCAGTTATTTTCTTGAATCGGAATGGAATAGATAGGGGAAAAATAATCTCTTCGTTTTACTGAAGAGAATCAAGTGCTGACAATATTTCTTCTGTGCTGATCTGCTTCAAACAATCCAGCGGATTTTCTCTGTTTTCGCAATCATTTTTCAGGCACGGACTGCAGGATACTTCCGCATCTAGAACCGCTGTTTTTCCTCCGATCGGCCGTGTTTCTTCTTTTTTACCGGCACCGAAAACTGAAACGGTCGGCAGACCAAGATTCGCTGCAATATGGCCGAGACCGCTGTCGGAAGCAATGATGCCGGAACACCGAGACAGCAAGGCGATGCTTTTACGCAAATTATACTCGCCGCAAATGGATTTTACATCTTTTCCATCCAGCTGATTCAAAAGAGCGGCAGCTTTTTCCCTGTCATTTTCGCCGCCGAAAATGAGCAGCGGTTTTTGGATGGACCGGCAGATATCCAAAATCAGTTCATTCGGAAATGTTCTGGATTCCGCAACGCTAAACGGGCACAGCCCAATCGCAGAAGATATACCTAATTTATCCAGTTCGTTCGCAGACCAAACCTTTTCAGATTCGGAAAGTGAAATCCCTTTGCTTCCCGAACCGCCTCCCGAAGTTCCGGACCCGAGATACCTGTACCGTTCTGATCTGTGTTCGGTGTGATTTGGTTTCGGTTTTGATTCCGTCAGCAAAAACGATCTTCCCTGAGCTTTGAATCCGATTCGATTTTTTGCGCCGGAATGCCATGCGAGAAACGCGCTTCGAAAGGAATCCGACAAAAGATATATTGATTCAATTTCCAGAGGCTTCAATTTTTTTCCGCTTTTTCTCAAATTTATTGTACCAGACATATCTTCGATGCCGAATGAAATAATTTCTGAAACCATTGGATGATGCTCAAACACAGGTGCAACCCACGATTTACAAATAATGGTTACCGGCGCGCCGGTTTCAACAAAAATATCCGAAATAAACGGAAAAGCCATAACGGCATCGCCAACCCAGTTCGGCGCATAAACTGCAGTCTTCATAATTCCCGACTATTCCTATTTAACAAACAGGTTTCTAGTTCCTTTTCGAATCGGTCGGTAAAATGTGATATTAAATAATTGTCCTCAACCAAAGCCCTGCCCTTTTCTCCCATTTCCTTTAGTGCGGCTTCATCGTCATAGATAGATAAAATTGCTTCGGCGATGGAATTCGGATCGTAGGGATCGGCAAGAACGCCGGCACCGGAATCCTCAATGACTTCACGCGGTCCGCCTGACTTTGAACCGATAACCGGTGTCCCGGCCCTGAGCGATTCCAAAGTCACCAGCCCGAACGGTTCGCAAAGCGGAACAAATACGCAGAGTTTCACGGATGCTAAAATTTCCTGTTTCTCTTTTTCTGATACAAATCCGTGAAATGTCGCATACTTTTCAAGCTCTTTTGCTTTCATGAATTTTTCGATACGGGAGTCATTTCCGTCGCCGAGAAAATGGCAATGAATGTCCGTTCTTCCGTGCGCATTTACCAGCAAATCCAGCGCGCCTAGGAAGCCGAAAATATTTTTACTCAAAACAAAATTTGAAAGGAATGCAATGCCGGTTCTCTGTTCGCCGGTTTGCATTGGATCTGAATTTGGAATTCCCGGACGGCACACTTGCGAATCATGCCCCATTCCCTGTTTCACATTTTCCGCCGTAAATCTGCTGTTCGAAAGAATCAGTGAAACAGATTCCATGGCTTTAGCGTCGTTTTTCCGCCGCCAGCGCGACTTAAAGATTTTTTCATGCTTTACGCGCTTCTTCACACGCCTTGCCAGTTCAGTATAATTTGGCAGCGATGCTGCTGTGCCATCTTGAATCCTATTAACCGATTCCGCGTCCGTTGTCGAAAAATAGGTAATGCGGTACGGTTCATGGCAGTACCACACCAGCGGTACAGGTTTGTCCAAATTCCTCACCGCGGCAGCTGCCCACCAGTGCGCCGGCGTATTATGCGCGCACACAATATCACTGTCCTGAATGTGCGGCGCAATTTTTCGTCCCATATATTCAACGAAATATTTTGATTCAAAACCGACATCAATGAATTTTTCATTCGAAATCTGAAGATCACCCCAAAGAGACGGATTGCTTTTCAGGGAAATGAGGTTTACATCATGTCCGCGCTTGAGCAGCGCATCGGAAAGCCACATAATAACATTTTCTGCTCCGCCTTTTGCTGAAAGGCGCGGATGGATCATGGATATTTTCACAATCGGAAAATCAGCGGCAAAACCTTAGGATGATTCTGACATCTGCAGCTGATGAAGCCGGCTATACAGTCCGCCTTTTTCAAGCAGTTCATCGTGAGAACCAGATTCCACAATGCGGCCTTTTTCAACGGAGAGAATGGTGTTTGCATTCTTAATGGTCGAAAGCCTGTGCGCTATCACGAGCACTGTTCTGTCCTGCATCAGATGGTCGATGGCCTCTTGCACCAGTTTTTCCGACTCCGTGTCCAGAGCGGATGTGGCTTCATCCAAAATCAGGATAGGCGGATTTTTCAGCAGCGCTCTCGCGATCGCAATCCTCTGGCGCTGACCGCCGGAAAGTTTTACACCCCTCTCACCGATGAAAGTGTCGAACCCATCTGGCATATCTTCAATGAATTCAAGAGCATTGGCTGCTTTTGCCGCTTCGATAACTGATGCATCCGGTACGGCATCCATTCCGTAAGCAATATTTCCGCGGACCGTATCATTAAAAAGGATGGTTTCCTGTGTAACAATTCCCATGAGTTTCCGAAGGGATTTTACGGACACTTCCTTTACATCCGTTCCGTCAATAAAAATGCCGCCTTCATTTACATCGTAAAATCTCGGAATCAAATCTGCGATGGTGGATTTTCCCGATCCGCTCGGCCCAACCAGTGCAATTGCTTCACCTTTTTGAATGGAAAACGATACATCATCAAGAACGCGGTCATCTTCAGTACCATATTGAAAATGAACCTTTTTGAATTCAATGGAATCCGTAAAAGCATTCAATTCTTTTGCATTCGGCACATCCACAATTTCGGGTTGTTCATCGAGGATATTAAAAATACGTTCGCCTCCTGCTGCGCCGATCTGCAATTCGATATTCACATTATTCAGCATGCGTACGGGAACAAGCATCGAAAACAATATCAGGATGAAACGGATAAAGTCGTCCGCTGCGAGGCCTTTTTGCAAAATGACTTCAGTGCCCCCGATCCAAAGCAGTGATACGCCGATGGTTACGCCGATCAATTCTGTTGTGGGATTCGCAAGGAATTGAAGCCGAGAACGGCGAATAAGCAGCTTGAAATAATTTCGGGTTTCTCCGAGAAATTTCCTGATTTCCACGGTCTCCATAACAAATGCTTTTACAATCCGCATGGAAGTCAGCGTTTCGGTCAGGATGTCCATGATGTTTGCAATTTTTACCTGCGTCCGTTCCGTTTTCCTGCGGATTGATTTGCCGATGAAAACAATCGCAATGGCGGCAATCGGAATGATGATGAGCGAAATGAGCGTCAATTTCCAGCTGATGATAAACAGCAGTGCGGAAAACGCGAGGATATTGATTGGCTCGACAAACAATTTTTGAAAACTTGTTGTCAGCGCCTGCTCAACAATGCCGACATCATTAATGACAACGGATGAAATTTCGCCGGAGCGTTTCCGGTGAAAAAATCCAAGTGAAAGATTGTGAATATGCTTGTACAGTCTGTTCCGCAGTTCGGTGGTCATTTTGAACTGTACGAATGCGATCAAAATGTTTTTAATGTACAGAAAAATATTTTTCCCGATAAAAATAAACAGGATGGAAAGGCAAAGCACCTTCAGCGATTCCAGCGGCGTATCTCTCAGAATGAGCATATTCGTCCAGTATTTCAAGCGTTCGTTCGCGGAAAGCGATGGTGCCGACTCCCACGCCGCCTGCTGCCGCGCAAGTTCCGTAAAATCAGCGAGAACGTTGTGGATGAGCGTAGCCGTAAGCCAAACGGAAATACTGTTCAGCGCCACGTACACGATTGCAGCAACCGTGGACAGAAGCACGATGTGCCAGTACGGAATAATAAGCTTAAAAAGCCGTCTGTAAATATTGCTTTTCATAGATGCGATCTGATGAAGCGTTCCCGCCTGAATTTCAGCGAAATTACTCGAAGTGTCCGCGAAAGAAAAGAGAACAGTTCAATCTGCGTTTAAGACCATTTTCTGGTGAACAATGTCCGCTTCGATGAATGTTGGCCCTTCATTGGTAAATCCTAATTTTTCGTAAAAACCGATCACCTCCTCCTGCGCGTGCAGATAAACGACCGGTTCCGGCAAAACATAATCCAGTACAGATTCCACGAGCGCTTCACCGATTCCTTTACTGCGATACTCCTTCAGCACGGCAAACCGTTCCAGTTTAACGCCGTTATCCGTTCTTCGCCACCGAGCCGTTCCCACAGGAATTCCGCCGATTCTTGCAATGATATGTGAACAGTCATCTTCAAATTCGTCCACTTCAATGTCTTCGGGGACATTTTGTTCATCGATAAAAACGATTCTTCGAATGTCCAAAGCAGAAGTCATATCCGCATCATTTTCTATAAGGGAAATAGTCAGATCCACGGCAGTGTCAGAGTGTTGCGGATATAGAAAAATACGCAAATTCATCCGTGCCCGTTTTCCATGATCCTGATTTATGCGTGTACCGCGCATAGCCTTGGCTGAACGACAACCGCGATCCGGCGTTCACTGTAAAGACAACATCAATTTCAGATCCAAGTTCTGTGTTTCCGAAACCGGTTTTGAATTCGTGCAGATGTACCGCCAATCTGTATTTATCAAACACAGGCGTATGAATTCTGACACTTGTTTCATTCAGTCCTGCACTTCCGTTTGTCACAAACCGTTTATGGTAATCCATGTAGCCGTGCCATTTATGGCCTGCGCCGTAAGGATTCGCAAATCCTTCGCCTTTGCCTTCCGTTGCCGGATCGTCTCCCGAAAAATATTCTTTGCCGAAAGTAATCTGTGAATTGAACAGCATCGGCACATCGCAAATGAGATTAAATACAGACATCGCAGCATCGGTAGAAGTAAATCCCGGAACCGGTCCCGACTGGCTAGCAGCTTCAAACTCAAGCGTCAAGCCCAGGATCCAAAGATCCAGCGAGCCGCTCAACCTTCCGCCGAATGTTGTTCTCTGGATTGCATCCTCCGTATTGCCCAGATTCAATTCACGGTATCCGTATATCTCAAATCTGTCAATGAGGCTGATCTTAGTGATGGGTGCAGTAGAAGCAACATAGAATCCATCAATTACTGTATCATCTTTATCCGATGAAAATGTTTCATAATTTTCCGCAAGGTACACGCGGAACACTTTGGACGATGCCAGCTTAATAAAATTGTATTCGGCGAGGAATCCCTCAAAGAACCGTCCGCGGAGGCTCCACCTGTTTTGGCTGAACAGGCGCTCGTTCCCGAGCGGAAGACTAAATCTTCCGATACGCATTTTTCCGCCGGTGATTCTGTACTGAAGGTAGGCCTGTGAAAATGCGAGTGCATGCTTATCCTGAGCAGTGCTGCCGGAAGCATTGTCCGGATGGCCGAGAACACGCACATCCTGGAACTGCACTGCGGCGGAAAGAGAGCCGCTTGTCATTTTGAGCATTAAACGAGATCTAAAATGCGTAAACGACGACTGACCGCGGGAGCTGGCGGTATCGTTAGCTGATGTAACCGTGTCCCGTTCAACACGCGCCCGAAATTCCGACTGCCATTCCAAGTCCGCTGCCGAAATGAAAACCGGGAGTCCAAGAACGAAAATCAATTTTGCGAGTTTCATTCGGGCGGGCCTTCCCAAATAATGGGATATATGGATTCACCAAAAATGCCGACATTTGCATCGTAAAAGATCTGTAAATCGCCGCCGGAAAAAGGGTATTTATCGGAATTTTGGTTAAGCGTATTCCCGAAATAATTACTGCCGTACTGCTCAACAGATGATGTATGCCGAACAATTCGGACAGGTTGAACACCGGCTTTGATTGCAGCGATCATATCCGTATCCGAATCTCCGTAATACAGATCCAGATTAAGGTTGTTCATAACGCGGTGCTTGGTTGTGAACCGTTTTCCATTGATGGTTTCCTTCGGCGCAAAAAACAAATTTTTATCTTTAATGATTTCAAAACCGAGAACATCCGTTAAAAATGAGGCTGCTGTTTCACCGTTCATGCCGGGCCGCGCTGTAATGAAATACACCTCATGTCCATGCGCCCGGAAATAATTGATTAGGGTGACGGTCGGCGGAATTACAATGGAATATTCCGAATCGTGTTTATTCACCCATCCGTAATCGAGCTTTCCGGAATCGTTTCGCGGTGCATTTAGAAATACATCGCGGCTGTAGAGGACAGTGTCATCAATATCAAAACCGACCTTTAATATTCCGGGCTGTGCAGCGCCGATCGCCGCCGCAAGAATCCATACGAATACGCGCATTGGACTAATATGTAAAATGTTTGATTTGCTCACCTTCGCTGCCGATATGGCTCATTGCTTCGATACCGAGCTCCAGCTGCAGTTCCACAAATTTCTGCGTTACCTTTGAATCGGATTCCGATGTTTTTACGCCTTCCGGCGTCATCGGTGTATCTGAAACAAGCAGGAGCGCGCCGCGTTCAATTCCGTTTGCGAATCCCACGACGAAAATGGTTGCCGTTTCCATGTCAATTCCTATCACACGGACTTTGCGGAGATATTTCTTAAAATCTTCATCGTATTCCCAAACGCGGCGGTTGGTGGTGTACACAACGCCGGTGCGATAATCCAATTTTTGGTCGCGCAGTTTATCTGAAACGTATTTGTGAATCTTGAACGACGGAAGCGCCGGCACTTCCTGCGGGAAATAATCATCGCCGGTTCCTTCACCGCGGATAGCTGCGCTAGGAAGAATAAAATTGCCGATCTCCGTTGATTTTTTCAGTCCGCCGCATTTTCCCAAAAACAGCACACCTTTTGGATTCACCGCTGACAGAAGATCCATGATGGTCGCTGCGTTAGAGCTTCCGATCCCGAAATTGATAATACTCAATCCGTCTTTGTTGGTTGCAGATGTCATCGGCCCGCCAATTCCTTTGACGTCCGTAGAAAACCGATTGGCGAATTTGTCGACGTAATTCTGAAAATTCGTGAGCAGTATCCAGTCGCCAAATCCTTCTACCGGTGTGCCGGTATACCGCTTGATCCAATCTTTAACAATATCTGATTTTGATTTCATTCTATTATATCCAGTGAAATGGGACAATGATCCGAACCCATCACATCATCGTGAATATCGGCATCCTGAATTCTGTCTGCAAACCCTTCGTTCACAAAAAAATAATCGATCCGCCAGCCGACATTTCGCTCGCGCGCGCCAAACCGGTACGTCCACCAGGAATATCGGTTAGGTTCGGGATGAAACATTCGAAACGTATCCACCCACCCGTATTCTGTGTACGTATCCAGCCGTTCGCGTTCTACCGGCATAAACCCGGATGTATTCACATTCTCTTTCGGACGTGCGAGATCAATTTCATGGTGCGCCGTGTTCCAGTCGCCGGTGACGATCACATTCATGCCGGATTCTGCCTGCTCGTTAATGATCGGCAGAAGCTCATCGTAAAAATCCAGCTTATACTGAAGGCGCTCTTCATTTTTTTGTCCGTTCGGAAAATAGATATTGTAGAGAAGGAAATCGGGATGCTCGGTCAAGAGCACGCGCCCTTCCGCGTCGAATTTATCTATGCCAATTCCCTTTTGGACAAACAGCGGTTCTTCTTTGCAATAGGTGGCAACGCTGCTGTATCCCTTTTTTTCGGCAGAATGCCAATAGGTTTGATAGCCGTGTCCTTCCAGCAGTTCTTTCGGAAGCTGTTCTTCGTGCGCCTTGGTTTCCTGAAGACAGAGAATATCCGGCTGTGCAGAATCGAGCCAGTCGAGGAAGCCTTTTTTATGGACTGCCCTTACGCCGTTCACATTCCAGGAAATGATTTTCATTGATGGTGCCTTGTTTGATCGTTAAATAAAGCGTCAATTTACCCTTTTCCAATCAAGCGGAAAAGAGGCGTAGATATGGTGGATTTTTTTTGATCCTGTGTAAATTTCAGACCACTCACACGAAGGAAAGCAATCATGACAACCGAACAAATTGTATCAGACATCGAATCAAACCCGATCATGCTTTACATGAAAGGATCGCCGGAAATGCCGATGTGCGGATTTTCCAACGCCGTAGTGCAGGTGCTCAACCATTACGGCGTGGAGTATAAAGCAGTGAATGTGCTTGAGGATCCCGTGATTCGAGAGCGGCTTTCGGATCATTCCGGCTGGCCGACCATCCCGCAGCTTTTCGTAAAAGGCGAACTGATCGGCGGCGCGGACATTACCATGGAACTCCACCAGAAAGGCGAACTGCTGGATATCCTGGACGTATCCGAAAATTGACCGAAAAGACTTTGGGAAAACACGGCGGTTAGAATAATTTCGCCGGCACAATTTGGCCCGTTCGTCTAGTGGTTAGGACTCCAGGTTTTCATCCTGGCAACAGGGGTTCGATTCCCCTACGGGCTACAAAAAGCTATTGGCTTCGCGCTGATAGCTTTTTGTTTTATACACACCCCTTCACTTCGTGAAGTCCCCTCTCAAGAGGGGATTTATTTTTAATTTGAGTAAATAATGCAAATATCAAATTACTTACTTGTCATTGCGAGTATCCGCCAATCAGCGGATACGCGGCAATCCCCTTTCACCTGTCAGGAATTAAATTTCGAGTAAAACGAACTCAAGGGGATCGCTTCATCCCGATAAATCGGAATTCGCGATGACAGTTTTATCTACCGAAAATTAATGAACCAAAATTAATCCCCTCTTCAGAGGGGTGTCCCGATTCATCGGGACGGGGTGTGTCACTTTTTTCCCTTCTTCTTTCCTTTTACCTTTTTAACCGGTTTTTTCTCATCCTTCCGCTTTACCGGTTTGCGAAGCGAAACGACGGAATAACCCTCTGTAAACGCCGGGTCGTCCGCTTTCGCTAAGTATTCTTTTAGTATCTTGCCCATTTTATTTCCTTTCCTTTTTTCATTTTCTTTTTTCATCCTATTGCGCAGGTCTTGTATGGTACCGAGTCTGCCATTCCGCTTCCATGAGATCATCCTGATCATAAGTTTCAGATTTTTTTTCCTCCAAACAGACCGAAAGAGCACCCTCAAGCAAATCGCTTCCACGATTTGCTTCCAATCCTTCGTTCAGAACACGGATGGAATCATCAATCTGCCCAATAACATGGTACATAGCCGCAAGCCGTTGAATGCATTCCACAAATTCCTTATTGATTTCTATCGCTTCATGCATATAATCAATAGCAAGGGAATCTTGCTGAACTTGCCAAAAGAGGCGCCCGCAATTGTACAGGGCACGCCAGTTGAGGGGATTGATCTCCAATGCATCAAAGTAATTCGCTAATGCAAATCGGTAATCCTGAAAAGCAAGATAGATCTGCCCGCGGGCGCTGAATGCACGCGAATAATAGGGATTCTTTTTGATGACCTGATTCAGAATTGCCAACGACTTGTTGTAATCCCCAATCTCAAATGCTGCCCTGCTTTCGCAAAAGAGCGGATCGGACGATTCGTACACTTCAATCTGATCATCCGCCTGGGTGTACGGGCCCGGGAAAATAAGACCCGATTTTTTAAGTACTTGCGGTGCTTCCTGAAATGGCCATTTGTAGACGCGCAATTCCCTTTCATCTACATTGGAAAAGCTGATAAAGAAATGAGTTTCCTGATTGTATGATTCTATATCTTCCAGTAGCCTGCATGGAAGATTGGCCAATTCTCTGCCCTGAAGGTATTTCGGCGGAAATGTAAATCCCTCGCCCAGCGGATGAAAATTGATAATACCCCGATTCCTGTAACCGTGGAAAAACGCAGCCCAGTTTGTAAACTCGGACAGATTGGGAATAATCGTACGTATGTCTTCCTCAAAAGGGGTGTGATCATTGATTAGGTTAACGTACACTACACTGTCCCAAGGATTTGGGATGGATAATTCGGATTTTTCCGGATTCCAGTGGGGATTTAATTGCTGACTCATGATGTGTCTCCTTTATTTTGTGCTTTGCTGTATCTTCAGCAAAGCCCGTTTCAGTTAACACACCAGGAAGGTCTATAAACGAAAAAACCGCCAAGACATCAGGCGGTTCATGGTTTCCTTTTCGGGCACATCTACCGTTTATGGATCAAACCACCGTGGCCTTTAAGCTCGGTTGGCGGCCCCGATCTCAACTCTCGGGACGCTCCTGATGCTTTGAGAAGTTACTGAAAATAACGATGCAACACAATGACATTTTCCTGAAATTGGACTACGGCTT
>JASLML010000012.1 GCA_030746535.1 Fidelibacterota bacterium | reverse complement strand
GGATTCGCAAGCGCATCCTTATTTTTCACTTCTTCTCCATGAATCATTTTCCGAACAGCGATTTCTACTTTTTTCAGATTGATGGTGTAGGGAATATCTGCGATTGGAAGAATTTTTGACGGCACATGGCGCGGAGAGCAGTTTGTCCTGATGGATGATTTTATGGATTTTCGCAGATCTTCGGTTAAATCAGAATTGTCGTTCAGTTTCACAAATAAAATAACACGCTCATCATCTTCCCAATCCTGCCCAACTACGAGGCTGTCAGCGATCTCAGGAAGATTTTCCACCACGCGGTAAATTTCAGCCGTTCCTATTCTTACTCCGCCCGGATTTAAGGTAGCGTCGCTTCTACCAAAAATCTTAACGCCGCCGTGATCGTTGATTTCGATATAGTCGCCGTGATGCCAAATATTTGGATACCTATTAAAATAAGCGTTATGGTATTTGGATCCGTCTTCGTCGTTCCAGAAATAGACCGGCATGGAAGGAAACGCTGCCGTGCAGACAAGTTCACCTTTTTCATTCCGGACTGATGTGCCTTCTGCATCATAGGCGTCTACTTTCATTCCCAAGCCTCGGCACTGCAATTCACCGCGGTAAACAGGCAGAGTTGGGTTTCCAAGCGCAAAACACGAAATAATATCGGTGCCGCCTGAAATGGAGGCAAGCTGCAGATCCTTTTTTATGTCTCTATACACGTATTCAAAATTTTCCTCAATCAAGGGTGAGCCTGTAGAAAGGATGGCCCGCATCTTTTTCAGATCGTACTGCTTGAGCGGTTTTTCTGCAGCTGCTTCGCTGGCAGCGATGAATTTTGCGCTGGTGCCAAAAATTGAAATTCTGAGCTGTTCCGCAAGCCGCCACATAGCACCGGAATCCGGATGGAACGGAGAACCATCGTAAAGCACAATCGTTGCGCCCACAGCGAGCGATGAAACGAGCCAGTTCCACATCATCCAACCAGTAGTGGTAAAATAAAAAATGGTATCATCTCTTGTCAAATCCGTATGCAATCGCAATTCTTTCAAATGCTGGATTAATGTCCCACCTGCACCATGCACGATGCTTTTGGGAAGGCCTGTTGTCCCGGATGAATACATGATGTAAAGCGGATGATCGAAGGGCAGCTGTTCAAATGTTAATTCGGCAGCATACTGTCCGGAGGCAAAGTCATCGTATAATATGCCGTCTCGAACGTATGAAATATCAGGGTCTTTTTCAGAATAAGGAACAACAACCACTTTTTTCACGCTGGGTAATTTTTTCAGGATACTGTTAAGCTTTTCCAGCGAGTCAAATGGTTTTCCGTTGTAGAAATAACCGTTTGCTGAAAAGAGGATTTTTGGTTCGATTTGAGTGAATCTGTCCAAGACACCCTTGATACCGAAATCCGGCGAAGAAGAAGACCATACTGCGCCAATCGAAGCCGCGGCAAGCATTGCAATCACAGCCTCCGGCATATTCGGCATGAATCCGGCAACACGGTCACCTTTTTCAACTCCGGCTTTTCTTAATGCATCCGCCAATCTTGCGACCTCAGAATATAATTCGGCATAGGTCATTTTCCTCAGCGGCTGACCTTCACCTTTAAAACAGATGGCAATCCTGTCGTCCCTGAAACGGAGAAGATTTTCAGCAAAATTTAGCTGAGCACCGGAAAACCACTCAGCGCCGGGCATTTTTGCCACATCATCTACAATTTCTTGGGGTGAATGAGAATGAATAATAGCGGAAAAATCCCACCATGCTTTCCAAAATTCCGGAATATTGTCAATCGACCAGTCATAGAGCTGGGGGTAGTTCGTAAGATCCAGGCCGTAATGATCGTTAACATAATTACGGAATTGATCCATTTGTGAAGACTTGATTCGCCCTTCGTTCGGTGACCAAAGTATTTTTGCCATAGAAAAAATTAGATGAAATCCATGGAACCTGCACCTATTAAGTTGATTTACGTTCCTCGAAGTAAAGAATTCAGTTTAAATTCAATGCTTACATATTTACAAAAATGAAAATCGCATTTCTAACAGCCGGCGGAATTGCACCCTGCCTTTCCGCATCCATTGGTTCCCTGATCAACGAATACCGGTCTCGGGATGCATCAGCAGAATTTATTGGTTATCTCCATGGATATAAAGGATTGCTCACCGGGAACTCTATTTCTTTTCCGGAAGAATCCCTTCAAAACGCAGACGCCCTTTTGTCGTTTGGCGGCAGTCCGATCGGTAACAGCAGGGTTAAACTCACGAATGTTGATGACTGCATTCAAAAGGGATTTATCAGCGTAGGCGAAAATCCCGTTGAAGCCGCTGCCGGACAATTGGTAAAAGACGGAGTGGATATTCTGCATACAATTGGCGGAGATGATACCAATACAATGGCCGCGGAAATTGTAAAAGCAGCCGACAGTGTCACGGTTGTCGGATTACCGAAAACAGTGGATAACGATGTTTATCCAATCCATCAAACATTGGGAGCCGCGACAGCCGCGGAGCAGTCAGCAGTATTTTTCGAAAACATCGCAAACGAAAACACCACAAGTAGCAGGCATCTGATCATCCACGAAGTAATGGGAAGAAACTGTGGATGGCTTACTGCAGCATCTGCGCAAAAGTACCGAGAAAAATTATCAAAACGGATTTTTCTTCCGGAACTGCTTATTTCTCGAGACCGCTGGGATGTGGATGCGGTCTATATTCCTGAATTGGAAATCGATTTTGAAGCAGAATACACACGGCTGAAGAACCGCATGAATGAAAAAGACAGCATCAATATTTTTCTGAGTGAAGGTGCAGGAACAGAAACCATTGTTAGTGAAATGGAAGCAGCGGGACAGGAAGTAATTCGGGATGCATTTGGTCATGTGGCATTGGATACCATACAACCCGGAAAATGGTTTGCCGGACAATTGAAGGATAAGCTGGATGCGGATAAAGTGCTGGTGCAAAAGAGCGGATATTTTGCGAGATCCGCAGCGCCAAGCGAAGAAGATTTAGCATTAATTGAACAATCAGCATCACTTGCTGCAGAATCAGCGCTTGCAGAAAATAGCGGTGTAATTGGGATGGATGAGGATAAAGATAATGCACTCAGACTTATTGAATTTGACAGGATAAAAGGCGGGAAACCCTTTGATACGAAGCAGGGATGGTTTCAAAAAATGCTGAAAGAAATTGGACAAATAATTTAGAAAGGGAAAGACAATGGGACTTGATTTACAAACTCTGAACGATGTTGCGAATTGGATGGCCGCATCGGGAAAAGGAATCTTGGCTGCGGATGAAAGCACACCAACCATAGGAAAACGATTTGATCAAATAGGTGCCGAGTCAACGGAAAAAAGCCGCAATGCGTATCGTGATCTGCTTTTCAGTTCTAACGGAATTGAGCAATATATCAGCGGTGTTATCCTCTTTGATGAAACGCTCAGGCAATTTTCGCTTGATGGAGGAACGCCTTATCCGGATTACCTTTCGAATCTGGGAATCATTCCGGGAATTAAAGTAGATAAAGGCGCAAAGCCGCTGGCCGGATTTCCCGGTGAAACCATTACCGAAGGGTTAGACGGATTGCGCGATAGATTGGAAGAGTATCGAAACTTAGGGGCCCGATTCGCAAAATGGCGCGCAGTTATTAAGATCGGTGAAGATATGCCGAGTTTTTCTTCCATTGCCACCAATGCCCATGCACTGGCACGGTATGCCGCGCTTTGTCAGGAAGCCGACCTCGTTCCGATAGTGGAACCCGAGATTTTGATGGACGGCGAACATACCGTCGAAGACAGTTTTGAGGTAACGGAACTTGTGCTGGAATCGGTATTCAGCGAATTGTATTCCCAGGGAGTTGTGCTGGAAGAAATGATTCTGAAGCCGAACATGGTGCTTTCAGGATATGAGTGTGAGGATCAGGCAGATGTGGATACGGTGGCTGGTATGACCTTAGACTGCCTCAAGAGAACCGTTCCTGCAGCGGTCCCGGGCATTGCATTCTTATCCGGCGGACAAAGCGATGAATTGGCCACTGCCCATTTAAGCGCTATGAATAAAATGGCAGGAGATGGAAAACCGTGGAACCTTACATTTTCCTACGGCCGCGCTCTTCAGCAGCCGGCCCTAAAAGCATGGGAAGGCAAGGATGAAAATATCAGCGCTGCCCAGGAAGCCTTTATGAAACGCGCGAAATTAAACGGACTGGCTTCTGTAGGCAAATATTCCGAGGATATGGAATAAACATTATAACGAAAGTTTAATTCCGATAATATTCCGTCCGTCCCACCGGTTACCGTTCCAATCCCTCTGCTGCATGAAGTAGAGGACAGGCTTCCCGACCGGAAAATTCTTAATCTCAACGCCGAGGTAAATTCTGTTCCTATTCAGTTCGCTTTTATCGAAATTAAAAAAGATTTCATCTGCGATATAAGGCACCAATTCAAATTTTGTGAATGAACGGTTGTACTTCAAAGCAACCATATCCCTGCTTCTGATAATGCCGTCTTTATCCTGTTTTAGCCGGTATTCAATTCTGGTTCTGCCGGAGAAGCCCAAATTACCGATATTCATTTTTTTGGACAGGGTGACGTGCGGCCTGTGCTCCTGCTGCCACACACCGCTTTTCAGTTCGTAAACTTCTCTGAAATTCACACTCAGATTGTAGGATTCAAATACGGAGAAAGAAATCCCAATGTCACCGTGGAAATAGTGCATTTCTTGTCCGAGATTGTAGGTGCGAAAGTCATTCTCAAAGGAAACAGTGTAGTTTTCGGAAAGAGATCCGGACACTTTATACGCATTCCAGAACTGAGGGATTTCATGGGTGTCTCCGAATAGCAGCATCGTTGGTATCAGTATCGTCAAAAAGTTTTTTATCATTTTTCCCTTCCTGCTATTTCCAGGTTGAAAATGGATTTTTGCTCAAGTTTGCATTGAAATACCGATGATCGTTAGAAATTTCCTCACCAACCCAGTCCGGAATTTGGATAGGCCGGCTCTCTTCCTCTAACTCAATTTCAGCCACGGTCAGACCGCTGTTTTCACCGTGAAATTCATCAACTTCCCAGTCCATATCAAATGCACGAATGTTAAACCTTGTTTTCTCGATTAGGGGTTGTTTGCAGACATTATGTAGGAGATCATCTGCATCCTCAAATGGAATTTCATATTCATATTCGATTCTGGTTAATTGTGTTTTCATAGATTTAACCGTTAGCCAGCTTTTTTCTCCCATGGTTCTCACACGGACGATCCGTTCAGCATCCGCGCTGATGTATCCCTGTACACAATGCAGCCCATCCTCAGGCCTCGGCCAATGATCTTTTACAAGGAATTTTCTTTCAATTTCGTATTTCATCGGGATGATGTACGGAATATTACTGCAAGTATCATTGATAAGAAAATACCGGGATAGAATGCCTGAAGTGAAAAAATGGAATGCAGTTCCAGAGATGATCCCGCAAGCCAAATGGCCGAAAATACGGGCGGAAGCAGAATAAACAAGGAAGTGAACTTCGGACGAATTGTGATTGATGTAAATGTAAGAAGAAAAGGAATGAGCAATCCCGGAATAATAACAGTGCCTATCGTAAACCAAAGATCAATGACGGAGGGAATAGTAAATGCCAGCAGAACAGCGAGGAATCCGACTGCGATGATTCCGCTTTGTGTGAAATGCATGGGTTTTTGATTTTCGCTTTTCGGGGATTTTATCCGCCATAGAATATCTCTCCCGAATGTGACTGCGCTGATGAATCCAAATGAATCCACAGTAGACATCAGCGTTGCCAAAAGACCTGTGATAAAAATTCCCAAAAGAACTGGCGGTAGGATATTTTCCTGGGCGAGCATTACAAAAGCAAACATCGGTTCATTCGTTGTGATAAGGCTTTTGGCGTACAGGCCGGTAAGCAAGGTCATCATATCAAAAATGAACCAAAATCCGACAGCCGTCAAAATTCCGTTTCGCGCCGTTTTGGATGAATCTGCGGCTGATGTTCGCTGATGGAAACCGGGATCAATAAAAGTCCATAGGGCGATAAAGAACCAAACCATCACATAGCCTGAACTTTTGCCTCCCATGGGATCAAAATGTCCTGACGGAATTTCCTGGAAGGCGGTGCTTGGAGGCCCGAGTTTCATCCACGAAAAAAATAACAGCAATGCGAATCCGGCAAACATGAAAATGAATTGAACATAATCTGTTTTGACGACGGAATTAAATCCGCCGAACCATGTATAACTCATGCTGATTCCGGTTGCAAGAATGAGCGCCCAGCTTAAAGGAATTCCGGACAAAAATTTAATGAGAATTCCCAAACTCAGGATGTATGGCGCCGGGCTGGCAAGAATCAGTACAAGTACCGCGCTGATGATTCCTGCATTTGGGCTGTAATGACTTCTGAAATGGTCCGGGATTGAAACAGTTTTTTTTGATCGAATTTTATCAGCAAGGAACAGAGAGAATAGAATGGCGAAGATGTAATACGGCAATCCGAAAATGAACCATGTTTGAATCCCGTAGAGATAAATGTTTTCGCCGATGCCCAAGATGCCGCCGTACCACGTTGCAACCAGCGTTGCCACGAAAGCGGGCAAGCTCAATTTGCGGCCGGCAAGTATGTATTGTTCGGAAGAAGTTCTGTTTTGTTTAAACTGGGAAATACCCAAATAAAGTAAAACAAGGATGTAGGCCGCAATTACCAGCCAATCGAGAAAATGCAGTTGTGCCGTCATTCTGGATGCGCCCGAAACACCCAGACCGGTTCATCAGATTCTACCTCAAATTGCGTTCCTTCTGCCCTGTTGCTGACGCCGTGAGTGATGTGTTCGAGCTTTTGATTATCCAATTCAAACTTCAAACCTTGTGTTGTAATCGTACCGCTTCCTATCAGGGAAACAGTTTGGCCTTTAAAAGAAATGAATCCTGCATTCCCGTTGTGGCAGGAAATAGTTGAAACATCCGTTATTATGGTGATATTCATTTCAGGAACAAATCTGCCAATAAGACTGATATTTGCCTGAGTCTGGTCATCACGATCTCCTGTAGCACCAACAATTGTAACCGTTTTGATGTTGTTCATACTGCACCAATCCAATGTTTTGTGAAGATCGGTTTTATTTTGGTCCGGCGCAGAGATCCACAATCCTTTACAATCGGATGGATTTAAGTGCGTGGAATCTTCATCGCCGATAATTACGTGCGGTTCATTGCCCGAGTCTAATATTTTGTCTGCACTCCCGTCTGTACAAATCAGGGTGCCGGATTCATCCATTGCTTTTAACGGAATCGTATGGGTTGGGAAAGGTCCGTTCGCTGCAATGACGATTGGTTCCGTAAATAGATGTATTTCTGACATAAATGTGTTTTAATGATTCAGTAAAATTCTATCTAAAATTAAGTTACTTTTCAGGGAATTAAGAGTCTGTAATTCAGATCGGCATTATGATAAAAAATATCACCAAACCAGTTCTGCTCACGCTTTTGCATTCATTTCTTTCGGCAGGATTAATTTCACCCGAGAACAATTCGGTTTTGAATTATATCCATGTCATGTTTGAGTGGGAACAGATCCCAGAAGCATCGGCATATCAAATTCAGGTATCCGCGAATTCTGATTTTTCGAACGCTGTAATTGATGAAATTGACAGTTCCCTTGTATTCATCGATAAGAACAATCTGGAATGGGAATCCGGATATTTTTGGAGAGTGAGGCCGCTGTATGCTGATGGGACATCCGGAGATTGGTCAGCATCCATTACTTTCATAACCGGAGAAAAACAATCATCAGCAACTTCCACATTTCACGATACCAACCATATTGCGGAAGGAATTACAATTTTTGGATCCTTTTTCAATTATTTCAGCGCGGCGATTGATGGAAGCGGAAATGAGATTTGGAATTCCGGCGAAAATAATCTCGTCTACTACCATACTTCTGAGGATGGTGACAGGTTTGGATGCTATTATGTTCACGTAGCGGAAAATAATATTCCTGCGGTTGAGTTTGATGTGGATACCGAATATATCTGGGGAGAACCGAACGAGGATTTTGTTCATCATGAATTGATAAAACTGCCTAATGGAAATTATATGGGAATAGTTTCAGTAACTCAGGCAGGACCGATAGCTGTTGGTTCATGGACTCCGCAGTTCCAGGCGCTGGGATATGTCGCTGACGGCGTCACTCCTGAATTTACATGGGTCGGTGACAAAATTGTGGAATGGGATAAGGACACAAAAGAAGTTGTATGGAGTTGGAATGTATTTGAGCATTTTAGCATGGCGGATTTTGATGATAAGGGAGGAACGTGGGATCAAGCTTTTATTGACCTGCAATACGATTGGACACACGCAAACGCGCTGGCCTTTTCCGAAGAAGAGAATGCTGTTTATTTGTCAGTTCGGCATTTGTCCCGGATTACAAAAATCGACTATGCAACCGGAAACGTGGTTTGGAATCTTGGACATGAAATGCCTTCGGGCGATGTCAGCATGGGAACGGAAATCGGATTCAGTTTTCAGCATGGAATTCAGGTGCTGGATAATGGAAATATTGTCACATTTGACAATGGCAACTTGAGCGAAATTTTTCTCAATACTTCTGAACCGACATCACGCGCACTTGAGATTAGCATATTAGCACAAGACAGCAGTTTTTTTGCTACAACCGTTTGGGAATATGTACTCGATGAATCGTTATTCGGTTTTGCCTCTGGGAATGTGCAAAAACTGGATTCAGGGAATTATCTCATAACAACGGTTGGCGGCGGTGGTACGACGCTGGAAGTGGATACATCGGGAAATATATTATGGGAGGCGGACTATAATTTGTCACTGCCAAACGGAGCAGTGTACAGAGCAAACCGGATCCCGGGAATATTTCCATCGGCATTTAGCGTGATTGTGAATGATTTGCGCGATCACGAAGGAGAGAAAAGCATTGTTGTAACCGAAACGAATCCTGATTTTTCTTTTCGTATCGAAAATGAAAGCCAATACGATATTACATATACGTATTCCATAACGGATGCTGAACAATGGTTCAGCAATGCGAGTGGGTCGCTGAAACTTTCTGCGGAATCTGATACGATAATTACAATTAACGGAAACGTAACAGATATCGCAGGATCAAATGCGATTCAGCTGATTGTGGAACCGGTCAATCACGAAGAAGATGCGAAAACAATTTCCTTAAATGCCTATACCTATCCTTTAGCGGTTGCGCCGGAAGTTTTGGTTTCTGAGTTTGATATATCGAAAATTTATCCCAATCCGTTCAATGCCGGATTGCAGCTGGATTTTATGTTAACCAATTTTGGTTCAGTGGAGTTGAATGTTATAGATGTAAAAGGAAGGATTGTTTTAACACGGCAATTCAATTCTCTCACTTCAGGAGAACATTCAATTGTGTTAAACGCTTCTGATTGGGCGTCGGGATTATATTTGTTAAAACTGAGTTCTGAAGGAATGGTAAAAACGAGGAAAGCAATTTTAATCAAATGAGAATTATACGCGCTTTAATTCTGGTGCAAATGTTGGCAGCACCGAAACTTTTCGGGCAGTGCGATAGCAGTTACACCTATCAGGATACCTTGCCGTCTTCCCTAACGATAATTCTCGGAGATTCCTGTTTCTTTGATGATGATATTGCTGTGCTGGATTCATTGGTTTCTCAAAACTCTCTCGTCTATGTTTCAGGACTTGAACTCGGTACACAAACGTGGTCTAATGGAAGGCTGAAGATTCTTGTAGCGGGCAATTATGGAAATTCCTCCGGCGTCAACGATACCATATTCACTTTACCGGAAAATATCGGCAATTGGAGTGAGATGACATCTCTTTATTTGGAATGGAACAGGATTTCAAATCTACCGG
Organism: Fidelibacterota bacterium; assembly: GCA_030746535.1. Taxonomy (GTDB): domain Bacteria; phylum Fidelibacterota; class Marinisomatia; order Marinisomatales; family TCS55; genus JAAZYX01. Next base: position 26,966 of record JASLML010000012.1, on the reverse strand, counting down.
AAAGTTTTTCAAACCTCGTAAATCTCAGATCTTTATATCTTTCGAACAATGTGCTCGATTCGATCAATTCGGATTTTGGAAATATATCCGATTTGTATTTTCTCGATTTGGGATACAATCATCTCGAAACAATTCCCGCTTCCGTTTGCTCTTTGGAAAGCCTCACTTATATGTGGATTTTTAATAATAAGATTTCCGAAGTCCCCTCATGTATTTGTTCGCTGAATCTTGACTGGGACGGAACCGATAACGCTTTTTATCCTTACGCCGCTTTCGGCGGGAACGAACTCTGCGAAGATGTTCCATCTTGTGTGGAGAACAGCGCACATTTTCATACAAGCCTGGATCAATTCTACTATTCGTTCATGGTTACGGATTCGCAGCGGTGCGGAACCATGTCTGCTGATGTCTCGGAATTTATTCCATCGCGATTTTCTCTATCGAATCCTTATCCGAATCCGTTTAATCCTGAAACGCGATTTACCCTGAAAATGAACCGAACTGGTTTAGCCTCAATTTCTATTTTGAATATACTCGGACAGGAAATTGACGTTGTTGTTCCGGCAAGGTTGTTGAGAACCGGCAGCCATGAATTTCATTGGAACGCGGAAAATTTTCCTTCGGGGATTTATTTTATTAAAGCTGTTTCCGCAGAACAGGAAGTGTACAGGAAAATTGTATTTTCTAAATAATCAGTAAAAATACTGAAGTTCGATCCTGAAATGGGAAAAGTCCTCCATATTGTTGAATGGATAGGTTTCGCCAAGTTTTGAGTTTCCCTGAAATTTTGCTGCAGAGAGTTTCAGGTCCATAGATTCCATCAGTTCGTAAGACGCTGAGCCCTCCAATATCATCCCGTTTCCCTTGGTTCCATTGTAATCCGTGAAATCTAAAAGTCCCATAAAAGACATTGTAAGCTGATCATCCAAAAAGTTTTTTTCCATGGTTACGATGCCTGCCTGCTTTGCAAGTGAAACGATCGGAGTCCCCATTCCCGGGAAGAATACTGCAGACGGATCAAATTCCGCTGTAAGCAAAGGGAGAGCCACATCCGGAAGCGCATTTGCCGAATAGGACACTGTATCGTATTTGATGAACATGGAATTGAAGCGGATGTCGAACGGCAATTCGGTCTCAAGCTGTAAAACGGATTCGTAATATGTCGCCTTCACCTCAAAAGCATGCGTAAACATGATATCTGTATAAACGGCAGGAAAGTCATGATGATCATGTTTGATGGAAGTGGTGTCATTATTGTCTTTGGTATCGAAATAGGAAGCCTCAGCGCGAAGCGTAAAAAGTGATGTTGGGATCACCAATCCCAGAGAAAACACTTCTGTTTCCCGGAATGCAAAAACGGTGTCTAGAACGGTCACTGTTTGAAAAGAATTGGTGAATACATTCGATCCGCTAAGGCTGTACATGCGATCGTTTCCCCTGAAATAGGAACCGGTGATATCTCCGAAATTGAAAGATTTCTGGATTGAAATTCCGTATTCATTTTGATTTTCCGGACTAAGCACCTGTTTTTTCCTCGGGATTACCGGAAGCTGAAAGGGGAATTCCGGATCATTAAGCGGCAAGCGGTTCATCGGATGGGTTGGAGCATAGAATATTCCAAATTTCCATGAATCCATATACATATCAGCAGCAAAAGACATGGAACCGATTTTCCTGTCTCCGCCACCGAAAAAGAGGTAATAATAATCAATCGCATTCAAATTGTCTGAAGGACTGTTTTCATCAGCGCTTCCCCATGCATGGATTTGTTTTCCGACGCGTATTTCCCCGAAAGATGTGTACCGCGTAATGTACAATTCTCTGAGATCAAGCATGAAATCCTTGGGACTAGTGTCAATGAGGAAGGAAGTATCATCGCGAAAACGGTACTCCATTGCAAGGGTGGAATTGATATTGTAATCACCGTTTTGGTGGTCAATGCTGAGATTGAATATTCGAAAAGGAAGGTTAATGATAGACAAGTCATTCATACGGACCATATTGTAAAGATGAACATCTCCGGAATAATTAGTGGACGGCTGGGCGGATGCCGTTGCCGATAACGCGAAAATGAAAATGATAATTCGATTAATCATTTTCTAAGGCTATCCTAAGCCAGTCCAATACTTCGGTGCCCTGAGTCTTCCATGCGCGCGTTAATCCCCAGTTAGGGAAATCGCCGAGAAGTTCTCCGTTCCATGAATAGGTGATGAGTGTAGCGCCTGATTTTGCAGGTGTCAGAATCCATTCTCCTCCTGCATTAACTAGGCGGACGTGAGAAGAATTTTCCGGAGCGTGAACGTGCGTAACCGATTTGAAATTGAAAACCCAGCGTTCATTATTTTTACTTTTTGTGTATTGAATGATGTAGTCTCTTCCGGCAAACGGAAACGGCATATCCAGCAATACATGGACGACATCGTTTTCCAGCACGCGCGTTTCGGTGATGCGCTCAAACAAATCAGGATACGCTTCTACGGATTCGATGTGGGCGGACACTTTTTCCAATGAAAACGGCAGAGACGTCCGCGCCTGGCAAAGAGGATAACCTTCATAGGTTGTCCATCCGACCCATGTTTTTCCTTCCTGAAGGACATGCCAATCAGTGATGGAATCGGTATTTTCTACTTCCAATGCAAATCCAATAGAAGTGATGGTGAAAGCAGCGAGTATTATGAGTTTAGTCATCTTCCAAAAATGTGTCGTAAATAAAGGCGCAGTCCGTCCTTATTTTTTCTTCGGTCAGCCCAAATTTAGCTAAATCATACGAATGCTTGCTTACATAGTTTCGCTGGCTTTCTGCAGTGGATAAAATAGATTTTTTCATCTCTTCAGTTGGTTGTTCGCCGATAAATTGAAAAATCGAATCCATCGTTTTCTCAAAATCCGTCATCATTGTTTTATATTGAATGATGAGCACTTTTGAACGGTCAATTTTTCCGGAGGTAAAGTCGGAATGAAATCTCTTTAATAATTCCAAAAGTGCGTTGTAGAGACGGCCAAGATACTGGTTCCGTTTTTCCTCAGGAAGGTTCCAGAACCCGAATTTTTTATCGAGTACTCCTGTTACCAGACTTAATCCGGAAGGAAGCACATTCAGCGGATCGCGGATGAGGTATAAAATTTTTGCATCCTGAAAGCGTTGCAGGAATGCAGGAAGAGTAGTGCTAACGGAAAATAATTTTGGGATCATTCTTTGACCTTTGGAAGCAATGAGTCTCCGCGACCAAACCGAATGGAACCAGTTGAAATCCCGCTTGGTTGTATCTCTTTTTTTGGGATCAAATGTATCAAACAGGTCTTCATCAGCAAACGCCAGAATGAATCCGTAGAGAAAGAATCCGTCAAAATAACGGAATAGCAGTGACACATCGTCCGTTTCAACAGATGTTAAGCTCGTTTGGTGTGCAGCTGTGGAATGGTGACGGGCAGGGCTTATTTTTTCCAGAATTGGAAGAATGGGTTTCAGCAATTTTTGCAGCACGATGGAAGGGTAAATCATCTGCCAAAGTTCAGATCCAACGCCAAATCCGCTGTTAATCAGGAATCGATGCAGGAAAGTGGTACCGCTTCTTGGATTCCCGACAATGACAAGCGGATCGGAAACGGTTATCTTATTAAGAGAAGGATAAAAGATGTGATCCAGCAATAGTCCAATCCGAATCAAAATTCTTAACAGAGCAATCATGAATCCGGTAAAAATCGGACTGATCCACGTTCCGAATGTTTTTCTGATGGTTCGGTAGGATTGAATGGAAGTGCGCGCGCTCACGGTTAAATTCTCTTAGATTTATGTATGTTTATTTTACTGTATTTTCCGGATTGGTAATTAACTTATTGACCCAACAGCCGTCATTGAGTTAAACAAAATGAAGATATAAACTTAAGATCAGCAGAAGCACATTCGTACCATGAGATTTCATCGGTCCTTTTACTCTATCTTTCTCTTCTTTTGTATTGGTTATTCCCAAGTGTATAACGGGTATACAATTTTCAGTCCCGTCGGAACCGGTCCCGGAAGCAATGTTGGCGGTGATACTTATCTCATCGATAATCAGCTGAATATCATCAATGAATGGTCTTATACAAGAGGTGCTGCTAGTATGCCGTACCTGCTTCCTGACAGTACGATTTTTTATCCGTACAGGGTCCAGAATCCATCCATGACTGCCGGAGGAACCGGCGGCGGAATCTTAAAAATGGATTGGGAAGGCAACATTTTATGGAACTATATGGTTGCCGATCAGGATTACCAGCACCATCATGATATTCAGCCGCTTCCAAACGGAAATGTATTAGTGATTGCATGGGAGCGAAAAACAGCAGCAGAGGCATTTGCAATGGGAAGGCAGACCATTGAAAATTCGCTGAATGAAATGTGGTCAGAGGCAATTTTAGAATTAGAACCGGTTGGGACAAACGATGCCAACATCGTTTGGGAATGGCATTTATGGGATCACATGGTTCAGGATGTCAGCAGTGCTTACCCCAATTATGGTGTCATCGCAGACCATCCTGAATTGTTTGACATTAATTTCGGAAATGTCGGCGCGAATCAGGGTCCGGGAGGCGCAAATGCGGATTGGAAGCATTTTAATGCGATTGATTACAATGCTGAATTGGATCAAATTGCAATTTCCGCCCGCCATCATCATGAAATATATATTATTGACCATAGCACGACGACAGCAGAAGCCGCCGGACATGAAGGCGGTAATTCGGGAAAAGGCGGAGATATTCTTTACCGCTGGGGGAATCCTCAAGTATATGATAGGGGAAATGCTTCAGACCAGCAATTAAGCGGCCAACACGGTGTCAATTGGATTCCGGAAGGATACCCGGGCGAAGGCAACCTAATTATTTTCAATAATAACTATGAGTTAGGCGATGGTGTAATAATTGTTAATGAATCTGCAATACATGAGATTATTCTTCCAATGGATGCTGACGGCAACTACACCATCGATACCACCACCGCCTTCGGGCCATCAAGCCCGACATGGACGTACACAGGTAATTTTCATTCGAATGTTCAATCAGGAGCTTTTAGGCTTCCAAACGGGAATACGCTGATTACAGTAGCTGATGATCACCGGATGTTTGAAGTGACAAACACCGGAACGATCGTTTGGGATTACACGCATCCCGGAAATAACATTATGATTGCCCGAGCGCAAAAATACAGCATGCATTATTTGGGAGGCACTGGCCCATTTCCAAACTACATATTAGGGGACATTAATTTCGACAGCGCTATAAATATTATTGATGTATATATTGTTATGGATATGCTAGAAAATCTTGACCCGTATATGCCGCCTGCAGATATGAATGGAGATGGCAGCCTCAGTTCTAGTGACTGGATAATGATAATACAAGCAATATTTTCTTTCTGAGTTTCTGTGCTATTTACTCGACAAATTATTAATAAATTGTTTGTCTAATTCACTGAATTTTTTCACTTAAAACCTATCATAATTACAATATGAATTATTCTGATCATCCTATTCGATCCCGGGTTATCAGTCAAAGCATTGATAAACCGGTGCGGACAGTTATTCTCAGTTTATTGGCGACTTTCTTCGTTGCATTTGGCCTCAGGTTTTTCACCATAGACGACGATATGATGAAAATGCTGCCAAAGAATCTTGAATCAAGAATATCCTGGGATGCCGTTCAGGAAGAATTCGGAAGCACGGAGGTGATTTTTCTCGCATTCGGTAACGATGGAATAGATATGTTCCATCCCGAAGCATTTTCTGTTCTCTGGGATTTATCAGATGAATTAAAGCGATCCGCAAAAGTAGAAGATGTTACGAGCATCTCTACTGCTACCCGGATGGAGAACGATGATGGATTCCTTTCGATTGAAGATTTACAGCCGAGGCGCGAAATAACGCAAATTGAATCTGATGCTATAAAAAAATATTTAAACAAAAATCCATCTTTACGCAAACGGATGGTGAGTGATGAGAATGATTATCTGTTCATGGTTGTTCAGCCGTATGAGAGCACGGGGCTGGATGGATTTGCGATTGATGTCAAAACAATTTCCGAACAAATATTGGAAGAATACGATGTCCATTTTGGCGGAAATGCATATGTGTCGGGAATTATGCCTTCTATGATTCGCGATGATGTCAGAGGTCTGATGGTTGCAGGTATGTTCATCATGATTATTATCCTTCTGGCAAACCTAAGAAGCATCCCGGCTGTTGGAATGGTCCTGATGGTAATCATTCTATCGCTGGTTTCCATGCTTGGATTCATGGGGTGGGTATTGCGTTTAACTGGGTCGGAAAAATTTCTATTTACCTTGGCAAATACTTCCATGCCGATCATTCTGCTTACAATCGCCAATTCGGACGGCGTGCACGTTATGACAAAATTTTTCAAGGAAATGCGCAAGTCGAAAAATCAAATCACTTCCATATCCGGAACTATGGATTCACTGCTGATTCCCATTTTTCTGACAAGCATAACTACCGTCTCAGCATTTTTATCAATGACTTCATCACCGCTCGAGCCTCTTATCGGATACGGGATTACAATTAGTTTCGGAATATTATGGGCATGGATATTGAGTTCGACATTGCTACCCGCTGTCATTTCCCTTAAAACATGGAATCTTGATTCAAAGGCGATCACGTCAAAGAGTGCTTTTGAGAAAACGATTGATAAACTAGGAAAAGTTGTACTGACGCATCCTAAATATGTTTTTTCAGCCGGCCTTCTGATTGTACTGATTGGCTTTTCGGGACTCATAAAAGTTTCTGTAGATGTGAATATGGCAAAATTTTTCAGGCCCGGAACTGAAATTAGAGAAAGCATGGATTTCATGGACGAAAAAATGACCGGAACGGTGGATATCCGCGTTAGAATAGAAGGCGACATGAAAGATCCGCAAACGCTGGAAGATATGGGGAAAATTCAGGAATTCATGGAAGCAGATGCCAAGGTTGCTACTAGTTTTTCAATCGCGGATGTTGTTAAACAAATGCACCTTACAGTTATGGATGACGATCCGGAATTTGAAACTGTCCCCGATTCGAGGGAAAAGGTCAATAACCTTTTCACCATGTATTCCATGTCGGGCGATCCTGATGATTTTTCTACATTGATAGATTACGATTACAGAATCGGGCTTGTGACAGCATTTAGTAAAATCATGTCAACGGATGAAATTTTCCGTTTTAATCAGGCTTGTGAAGAATTCATAGCAAAAACGCTGGATCAATCAAACAAAATTGATGTTACGGGAATGATTGTTGTTTTCAGAGATTTGATTATTCTGATTATTCGATCAACAATTTTCAGTATCATTTTTTCATTGATCATTATCGGCATTATTGCATCCGTATTTTTTAAGCGTATTTTGTGGGGTACATTGGCGGTAATTCCGTTGACGTCTGCCGTAATTATCAATTTTGGTTTTATGGGATATTTCGGGATTGAGCTGAGCCACATTACAGCGATATTGTCTTCCATCATTATCGGAGTTGGTGTTGATTTTGCCATTCATTACATCGCACAATTCCGAAGGCTTTCAAGAACGGTGGATCAGTCAGAATTGAGCAGGGAAGTGGTCGATGATGTCGGATATCCGATTATTTTAGACGCTGCATCCAATATGGGATTTGGAGCGCTTCTGTTTTCCGCATTTGTCCCGATTCAGTACATTGGCGGACTCATGATTTTTGCAATGGTTTCCACATCGCTCGGCACGCTGACCGTTCTGGCAGCATTGGCTGAATTATTAAAGAAAAAACTTGTAGAAAGGACCAGTTGAAATGAAAATATTCATTCCTCTTGTATTAATGATAACAAACCTGATCGGACAATCCGGATATGAAATTGCAAAGATGGTTGATGAAAAAGCCCAACCAAAGGATATGGTGAGCAAAACAACCATGGTGCTCACTAACAATAAAGGTAAAACGAGAACGAGCACCATGCATTCCAAAACCATGAACGGTGGAGAGAAGCAAATCATTTGGTTTCTAGCGCCGGCGGATGATAAAGGTGTCTCATTCCTAAAGATAGAACACGATGGAAAGGATGATGAAATGCGTATGTGGCTGCCTGCCTTTAAAAAAGTACGTAGAATTGCTTCAACCAAAAAGGGCGATTCATTTATGGGTTCAGATTTGAGCTATGAAGATCTTACCAGCCGCGAATTAGAAGAGAACGAATACAAAAGGCTGGAAGATGAGGTAATTGATGGAGTTGACTGCTACTTATTGGAAATAACACCCAAGCCGGAGGCAGAATCCACCTATTCCAAACATCTATCTTGGATAAATAAGGAAACTCTTACAGGATTCAAGGAACAATCATTTGACAAAAGGGGGGCACTGAAAAAACAAAAGAATTTTTCCTTTTCTGCAATGGAAAATTATCATGTTATGCAGCGCATTTTTGTTGAGGATGTGCAAAAGAATCATACAACCGAAATTACGTTTAAGGATATAGCGGTTGATTCTGGGATCAATGAAAGCTTATTCCAGGAAAAGAATTTGAAACGTATTCCGAGGAATTAACTTTTCGGTATATTTAGATATATATCTCTATATCCAATGAAGCAATAAATCGGTTATTCTTTGTAACCGATGGAATCAAATGGATTGATAAGTGTAGTAGAGATATTTTTTAGGTGGGCACCGATCCTTTTCAAATATCGGACATAAAGGGTAACAGCTGTCGTTGTTGCATGCCCTCCAATTTCAAGTTCACCCCGCAGAACAGCATTAACAATATCATCTGATTTTCCAGTCATTTGTTCTCGGTAGCCTTCCATTAGGGAGACAGCTATGTCTGCATCCTGAGTATCGAGCGCCTCTAATGTTTTTTGAAAACGTAATTTAACTTCATCTTCAACAATGTTTAGATCGTCTGACGCGTCACCAATATTCATGGATGATGGATGATTGATTGCAAGATCAAGAATATTTTTGCAGTAATCACCGATTCGCTCTATATCTACCACCATATTGATCAAGATTAAACCGTCAGCAATATCGGTTGTATTGTGATCAATGGAATAGTGTGTGAGAACTTTTCTTCTGACAACCCGTTGAAATTCATTGATTTCCTTATCGCGTTTTTTTAGAGCTTTAAGGGTCTCTATATTTTCTCCTTCATGTAGGTATGTTACAGCCTGCTGAAAAATATCATGCGAAAGGACCAGCATTTCATATGATTGATTCCAGGCCTGAGAAAGGAGATCCTCCTTTTTCCATAAGTTGATGAAATCTCTGAATATTGCCATAGTTTACCTCACAGTGAAAATTAACCCTAATGGGATGATGAAAAACACAATCAAAATGTAGATAATGGGAATAATTCTGTTGTTGATAGCTATTTCAGCGAACCACTCCGATAACCTTAAGGGGATATCCCGAATTTGTTTGATAGGCCAAATAAGCCCAATGCCGTACAAGTTGAACATCAAATGTCCAAATGCGACGGAGAGCGGAGCCAGCGTTCCCGAAACCAAGCTCGCTAAAAGTGCAGTAACGGTTGTTCCGATATTTGCTCCGAGTGTGTACGGGAAAATTTGCCGAAGATGTAAAACTCCCGCCCCGGCGAGCGGAATGACGAGCGATGTCGTGATTGAACTGCTCTGCACCATGATGGTAATGAAGACGCCGAAAAACATTGCCCGTAAAGCAGTTTTAAAAATGTGTGTATCAAAAAATGCTTCCAGCCGTTCCATTACGAGGCTTCGAATTAGTTTTGTGAGGTATTTGAGCGAAAAGAAAAGGACTGCAAGAGCAACAAACAACAGAAGCCAGTTATAGTCAATAAAATCCTGCTGTTTGAATACATCCTTGATTGCACCCACAGCAGGTTTTGTGATCATTTTTATGGGACTTTTGAATGTGAGCGAACCGGTGCCGAGTAACAGCTCCGCAAGCCAGTTTGCACTTTTGCTGATGAGTCCAAAACTGAGCTGGAGCGGAAAAAGAATGATGACGGACAATACATTGAAAAAATCGTGAATGATTGATGCGGAGAACGCCCTTTTGAATTCATTTTTATTTACGATGTGCCCCAGAGCTACAATCGTATTCGTGATGCTAGTACCGATGTTTGCTCCCATAATGTAAGGGATAGCGGCAGCAACTGCGATCTTGGGATCCTCGCCGAATGTTCCGGCGGCAACCATTCCCACTACAAGGGAAGTGGTAGTGGATGAACTCTGCACAAGGCTTGTGACAAGAATTCCAATAAAAAGTCCGATTATAGGTCCAGCCTTGCTCTGAATGAGTTCTTCGGCAAATCCGCTTCCCAGACCTTTAAAGGCGGACCCAATCATTCCGATGGAAACAAGAAAGCAGTAGAGAATGGCGAAGATGGCTGCAGTCTTCGCCCAGTTGATCCATTTAGGTGTTTGTTCCAGCTCTCGAATCGTATTCATTGGACAATGAATTCAGATTGAGAGCTTAATACGAAAAGTCAGTAAAGGGATAATGAAAAAATGCAGATTCAGCGGAAAATCTAATTTCGCAGCGGCTTGCCGGATTTCAGCATAAACCGAATGCGGTCTTGGGTTTTTTCTTCACCCGCCAGCGATATGAACGCCTCTCTTTCTATGTCTAGAAGGTATTGTTCATCCACGGATTTTGTGAGACCTGCTTTGTCGCCGCCTGTTAAAATGAATGCAAGTTTTTGGCCGATCAGTTCGTCGTGGTCTGAGATTTTGCCCTGAAGTTTAAACCCTTTCAATGCGGTCACCATCGCTGTACGCCCGCCGGCACCCGGGAGTTTCAGATCATCCCGAAAAACCGGCGGTGTATAATCTTCAGCAAGTTCTAACGCTTTTGCCTTGGCAGCGGAAATGAGGTGATCTCTATTCATTACAACAGTGTCTGTCTCCAAGAGGTAGCCCATTTTTTTGGCTTGCGCCGCACTGAAAGACACTTTTGCAAAACCAACGTTTTCGAAAGCTTTCTGCACTTTTTGGAATCCTCCGATTCTGGAAGAACTGTCACCGAGCAGATTAAGGATAATGCGCAAATTTCCGCCGGCGCCCGGCACGAGTCCGACGCCCGGTTCCACGAGACCCATATATAATTCTGCAGATGCGACACGGTGAGCCGCCGGCGCTGCGATTTCTACACCGCCTCCAAGCGTAAGGTTAAACGGAACGGCAACCACAGGGCCTTTGGAAAATCGAATTCTTTGCGTGGTATCCTGCATGGTTTTTACAGCCAATTCCAACGCATCCCAATTTTTGGTTTCGCATAACTCCAGGATTAATGCAAGATTTGCGCCGGCGCAGAAATTCTGCCCCTGATGGCCGATTGTCATTGCCTTGTATTTTCCTGATTCAACCAAGTCCAGCCCGTCATTCAGCGTTCCGATAATGGAACCGTCAATCGGATTCAGCATCGGCTGAAGGGCTGAGTGAAATTCTACATTCAGAATTCCATCACCTAAATCTATGAGGCTTGCACTCCAATCCCGTTTTACAACTGATCCGTTAGATTTTTTAAGATAAAGAGATATGGACTTCCCGGATTTTTTAACCGGCACCGCTTTTTGGGATTGCATATCGTACATCGTTTTACCACCGTCTTGAATTCCGTAAAAGGATGAGTGTCCGGCATCAATCATATCCAGTATCCACTGCGGAACCTTTTTCCCTTCGTTTTGCATTCTGCGAACGGATGATTCGAGACCTATGGCATCCCAAGTTTCAAACGGACCCAATTCCCAGGCGAATCCCCATTTCATGGCGTTATCAACATTTAGGATATCATCGCTGATTTCAGGAATGCGGTTGGCTGAATAAATAAGGGATCCAGCAAGCACTTCCCAGAAAAATTTTCCTGCTTTGTCATCGCTCATAGCAAGAGCTTTAATCTTTTCTCCCGTTGATGTTCTGTCTTTCGCAAGGCGAAATCCGTCGAATTTCACTTTTTTCTGTGGACCGTATTCTCCGGTTTTGAGATCTGCTGATAAAATTCCGTCTTCTGTTTTTTGGTAAAACCCAGCCTTTGTCTTTTGTCCCAGCCTTCCGTCATTAACCAACGTTTGCAGGATGTCGGGAATTTTGAACATGTCCCGCTCTTCATCATTTTCCGCTTTATCGTAGGTAGTTTGTGCAACATGTACCATTGTGTCGAGTCCTACTACATCGGATGTTCTGAATGTTGCACTCTTTGGGCGGCCGACTATGGTACCGGTTAATTTGTCGACTTCTTCTACAGTAAGCCCCTGTTTCAAAGCGGTATGAATTGTCAGCATCATTCCGTAAACACCAATCCTGTTTCCGATGAAATTCGGTGTGTCTTTTGCATGGACAATCCCTTTCCCGAGAACATTTTCACCGAATTCTGCTATGGATTCGTAAACATCATCGGATGTGTTTTCTGAACGGACCAGTTCCAGCAGATGCATGTACCGCGGCGGGTTGAAAAAATGGGTAATCATGAACCGTGGTTTTACATCATCCGGAAGAACGGTAGCAAGGTCGGCCAAAGGAATACCCGATGTATTGGAGGTTAAAATGGCTGATGATTTCAACTGTGGGACAATACTCTGATATACCTTGTGTTTAATATCCAACCTTTCTGCCACCGCTTCCAGAATCCAATCCGCTTCCCCGATGCGGTCGATGTGTTCATCATAATTGCAAGGTTCAATAAGTTCCGAATTTTTCGGATTGAACAGGGGGGCGGGTTTCAGTGTTGTTAACGTTTCAATTCCTTTTTCTGATAAATCCTGCGATATATCAAACAAGAGGGAAGGGATGCCGGCATTTGCCAAATGGCCCGAAAGCTGAGCACCCATGACTCCGGCACCCAGTACTGCTACTTTTTCAATTTTTTCAGACATGATTCCTCGACTATTATTGTGTTAATCAAAAAGAGTTACATAATTATACATCACCCAAAAATGCGACAGTGTTCCGCAAAGAACGAATATGTGCCAAATTTCATGGGCGCCAAATACATTCGGTATCGGATTCGGTTTATTTGTTGAATACACAACAACTCCTACGGAATAGAATAAGCCTCCTACAAGAATCCAGATCAATGCTCCGGTTTGTAAAGTTTGAATCATCGGCCAAATGGCAATGATAGCCATCCAGCCCATAAACATGTACAGCGTAACGGAAAACCAGCGCGGCAGTCCTTTATAAAAAATTCGAAGCAGGATTCCGAAAAACGCAAGTCCCCACACCACGCCAAACATGCTCCATCCCCAAACGCCTCTCAGGGGGATGAGGCAAATCGGAGTGTACGTTGACGCAATTAAAACATAAATCATGGATTGATCCAGTTTTTGCAGCACAGCTTCCGCTTTCTTTGAGACAGGGAGCCAGTGATAAAGTGTGCTAGCGGTGTAAAGAAGGAAAATTCCGGCGCAGAAAACAGAAAAACCTGCGATGTGCCATGGCTTGAATGGATCCATGGATTCCGATACAAGGAGGTAACAGGCGATCACTGCAAAAATAGATCCAAGAATGTGGATAGCGCCGCTTACCGGTTCTTTCAGTTTTATTTCCATGCTATCTTATGATGACGGTTGCAATTCCCTGCCCAGTTCCGATGCACATGGTTGCAAGTCCCGTGTGCAAGTCATTTTGTTCCAAGACGTTTAAAAGAGTAACGATGATTCTCGCCCCGGATGCTCCGAGCGGATGCCCGAGCGCGATTGCGCCGCCGTTCAGGTTTATCTTTTCAGAATCCCATTCTCCGGATTGCATAACGTACAGCGACTGTGCAGCGAATGCTTCGTTTAATTCGATGGCATCGATGTCATCCATTTGCATTCCGGCATTTTCCAGCGCTTTTTCCGTCGCGGGAATGGGTCCGATTCCCATACGCTTCCAATCCACCCCAGCCACGCCACGGCTCACTATTGCGGCCCGTATTTTCAAACTGTGCTTTTCTGCATAATCTTTACTCGTAATGAGTACAGCAGCAGCGCCGACTGAAATCGGACTGCTGGTCGCAGGTGTGATGGTGCCGTCTTCAATGAATGCAGGTCCAAGGCTTTTGATCTTTTCGATGTCCGGCTCACGGGGCCCTTCGTCAGCGTCCACAGTATCTTCACCGTACATATCTATTGGAATCAGTTCATTCGAAAATTTTCCGTCCGCTGCAGCTTTAAGTGCTTTTTGATGGGATGTAACTGCAAAAGATTCCTGGTCATCCCGGCTGATATTTCCGTCCTTTGCAAGCGTTTCCGCTGTTTCGCCCATTCCGATGTAATATTCCTGCTCCGCTAATTCGGGATTAAAGTCCGGAGTGAATCCGCCCATCGGAACCGAGAACATATCTTCCACACCGCCGGCAATCCCGACTTCCAAGTCACCGGCTTCAATTCGCGCACTGATCTGGTGAACAGCATCCATTGAGGAACCGCAAAATCGGTTTACAACGCTGCCGCCGGATTCTGTCGGAAGGCCTGCTAGAATTCCAACACCCCGCGCCATGAGCATTCCCTGGGGCCCTTCAGGGAACGCACATCCGAGCACCAAATCTTCAACATCGTTTCCAGACACATCGGGATTTCTTTCCATCAATCCTTTGACAACCTGTGCGGTGAGATCATCGGGGCGAATCCCGATCATCTTCCCGTTTTTCATTCCTATCGGTGATCGTGCACCGTCTATAATTACAGCTTCAGCCATGCATCACTCCTATAATGGGTATTTCTTTTCTTTGTAAACATAATCAGCAATATGCTGCTTTAGCTCGATGATGTCCGTTTCCCTGTCTAGAGATCTTTCAAGTTTGGTAACAACTTCTGATATCCGCTTAGGGACGCTTCCTTTAAATATTCGGTTCAGTGCATTTTTCACCTTTGTTGATATTTCCTGCCCGGTTTCAACTGTAAACACCTTTGCGATTTCAATTGGTATCGCAGCCTGGCCGTTTGAACCTACGGTTTGACTCACACGGCAGACTGTGGCTTCCGCTGTGTAAATCAGCGTAAACATGTCGGCAATGAGGTTTGCCAGCTGCTGCTCGTGTTTTAAATCCTGACCGTATTCACACAGTGCTTCATGAAATACAAGCGCGGCTAGCCGCTTTAATGCTTCAATCGCTTTCGCTTCATATCCTAAGGTAGAAACAATTACATCCTCAATTTCTGTTTCCAGAAAAGCATCTAAATCTTCCATGAATTCTCTGAGAGTCAATTCTTCCATTAATGCTTTTTTCATCATGAAACCGGTTATAATCATTCGGTTTATCTCGTTGGTTCCTTCCCAGATCCGTTGGATTCTGTTATCACGGTATTGCCGCGCAAGGGGATATTCTTCAATAAATCCGTATCCGCCGAATATCTGCAGACCGGTATCGGTAATCATTGCACTGGATTCGCTTCCGTAATTTTTCGTCATGGATGTTTCAACAGCGAATTTTTCCATAGCCTGGCCAAGCTTTGTCGAATAATCAGGATCGGTTTTATCCAATGCATTTACTGCCTCATCAATAAGGCCGATGGTTCTGTAGATCATACTATCGTTAGCGAATGTTCGGATGGTCATGTCCGCTACCATACCTTTTATGGTATCAAAATGAGCAATTGGTTGACCGAATTGTCTTCGTTCAAGAGCGTATTCCACCGATTTTTCAATGACCAGTTTGCATCCGCCAAGTTCTGCGGCTGCGAGTTTGAATCGTCCGATGTTTAATGCATTGAAAGCTATTTCCGAACCTTTTCCAATTTCGTGCAGCAGATTTTCAGCAGGAATTTTTGCGTCCTTGAAAATCAGGGATGTGGTGGACGATCCTTTCATTCCAAGCTTTTTTTCCTCAGGGCCTATTTCCAGTCCGGGTGTATCCTTATCTATTATAAAGGCTGAGAATTTGTCGCCTTCTACTTGTGCGAAAACGATAAACACATCTGCCCATCCGCCGTTTGAGCAAAAGCACTTTTCACCGTTCAGTGTATAATATGATTTATCTTCCGATAGATATGCTGTTGTTTTTCCGGACAATGCATCGCTCCCGGCTGAAGGTTCAGTAAGTGCATATGCGCCAATCCATTCACCTGAAACGAGTTTTGGTAAATATTTTTCTTTCTGTTCAGGCGTTCCAAACCAGATAATCGGAAGACTTCCGATGCCTGTTTGTACTGAAAATGTTGTGCCAAACGATCCGGACCCGCCGAAAGCAATGCCTTCAATAATGATGGCTGCTGTAATCTTATCGAGGTCCGTTCCGCCGTATTCTTCGGGAATATCGGTCCCAATAAGGCCGAGCTCACCCATTTCTTTTAGCAACTCATGGCTTAATTCTTTATCATGTTTCTCTATGTTTTGTACATTCGGGAGAATCCGGTCCCGTGAAAAATCTTCTATCATTTCCTGAATTGCTCTGTGATCCTCTGAGAAAAATTCCCTCGAAAACACTTTTTTACTACCGATCGGTTCTACAAGAAACCGTCCGCCGGTTTTGATATCAATGACTGGATTATCCATTGCTGTCTCCTGACTGCGATTTTGTTAAGCCTGATGAAATGAAATCTGCAATTGTGTTGATATAACTTCGTGCATCAATATTTCCTGCTTCAAATATGGTGAACCAAATAATTCCCTCGATATTTACCATGATAGAAAGTGCAGCAATATCAATATCTATTGATTTGAATTCACCGGATTTCACACCCTTTGAAATAATACCTCGAATTAAATCAAGGAATTCATTGTACACCCGGTTCACTTGTTGTTTAAAGTCGGCATCTCTTCCGGCCATGGACCAAAATTCAAGGAGCGCCTTGAAAACATCCGGGTCGTTTTCATATTGATTAATGAAATACTCAAATAAATCCTGAAGCTGCTGGCTTGCGGGTTTTTCTTTTTCAGTTATATGATTTAAAACGGCGCTGTATCGTTTGACCCAAAGGTTGATGAGGGAGAGGTATACATCTTTTTTCGATTTGTAATACCAATAGATCGCGCCTTTGCTAAGGTTCGAAACTTTCACAATGTCATCCATTCGGCTTTTTTCGTAGCCTTTTTGGACGATGACTTCCAGCGCAGCGCTTAATATTTGTTCTTTGCGTATTTGTTGTTGAGAAATGTCCATATAATATACCGACCGGTCGGTATAATCTATAAATATTCAAAATTAGAAGCAAAATATTTGTAAATAATCTTTGGATTAAGACGGAAATTGCTTTAATATTGTTATTGAGACTAGTTCTCATTAGCAATAATTAGATTTACTTCTGCTCAAGCAAATAAGAAAACAATCGTCATGAAAACTTTTCTTCTTACACTTAGTCTATTGTCAATAACCTTAGCAGCTCCGTCCGTTGAGGGAACAATCCTTGAAAAGGACACGAGGGTTCCGGTTGGGTTTGCAAATGTAGTTATTAAAGGAACAGATGTCGGATCTGCGACCAATGAATTTGGAATATTTTCATTTGAAAACCTTACTTCAGGAAGCTACACATTTGAAGTGTCTGCAGTTGGTTTTGAAAAAAAGGAAGTCCAGGTTTCTTTGAACGACGGCGATGCGCCATTGAACCTCCTGTTTGAGATGGAAGAAGTTGTCATTGAATTGAATCCTGTAAATGTTATCAAAGAACGTGCAAGCGTTGTTGGGCTGTCACAGGCGTTTTTGAGAATTCCCGGTGCGGCATCGGCTGTTACAAAAAGAGACTTAGTGAAGTTTAATGACACGGATATTCATAAAATAATTGCGAGAGTTCCCGGTGTTTATGTTCAGGAAGAAGACGGATACGGGTTGCGTCCGAATATCGGGATGCGCGGAACCGGTGTTGAGCGCAGCTCTAAAATAAATATGATGGAAGACGGCATTTTGATTGCTCCAGCGCCGTATGCTTCACCAGCAGCATATTATTCACCGTCAGCCGGCAGAATGGAAGCAGTCGAAATCCGAAAGGGGTCATCCCAAATTAAATACGGACCGAATACAACCGGCGGATCCATTAATTATGTTTCCACATCCATCCCGGAATCATTCCTGATAAACGCCAGGCTGGAAGGCGGCCAATGGAGTTCTTTAAAAAATTTAGTCCAGTTCGGTAATTCCGGACCTGTATTTGGGTATCTATTTGAGTCGTTCGGGGTTAAAACAAACGGCTTCAAGCATATTGAAAATTCTGCACTGCCTACGGGGTTTGATAAACAGGATTACCTTTTCAAAGCCAGACTGAACACAGCTGAGAATTTTTTCATTCCTGCTGCGTTGGAATATAAATTTTCAGAAACAAATGAAATTAGTCATGAGACGTACCTTGGATTAACAAGGACAGATTTCCGAGAGGATCCACTAAGCCGATATGCGGCATCTTCTCTTGATGAAATGAATTCCTACCACAAGCAAAATGTGCTGACAGCAGTTGTGAAGCCATTCGCTTCCATGGATATAACTGCCGCACTTTATAAAAATGAATTTGACAGGAATTGGTATAAACTTTCGAAAGTTGGAGGATCGGTTATTTCTTCCATTTTGCAAGAAGGAAACAGCCACAGCCAGTATGCCTTGCTGAATGCGGTTAATTCCGATAATGATGATTATCAGATCAAAGCAAATAACAGGATGTATGAATCATCAGGACTTCAAATTGTGTCCACAAACAGATTTAATCTTTTTGGCTCAAAACACAATCTTTTGGCAGGAGTCCGATTTCATAAGGATGAAATGGACCGTTTTCAAAAAGTTGATAAATACGGTATGCAGAATGGATCGTTGGGATTGACAACTGAGGGAGTCTGGGGAACCGGAAGCAAAAACAACCGCCTTTACCAGGCGGAGGCTACATCCTATTTTTTGGAAGATGAATTTTCATTCAGCAGTTTCACGGTAACGGCAGGAATCCGCATGGAAGATATTTTGGTTAAACGGTACGACTGGTCCGGAGATGCTAGCGGAGCCGGCGATTCCTGGGATGACCCAAACAGAACTTTGAATCCAACCCTTAAACAGAAATCATTAAAAGCAGTCGTTCCGGGGTTCGGAATCGTATACAATTATACTCCGGCGTTTCAGTTTTTGGCGGGTATTCATAAAGGATTTTCACCTCCCGGCCCAGGAGTCGACGAAGAAGATGATGTCAATCCTGAAGAGAGCATCAATATGGAATGGGGCGGACGCTATCATTATGGAATGATGCAATTTGAAGCACTGGCGTTCCATAACAGATATTCGAATCTTCTCGGTGATGATACACAATTTGCAGGCGAAGGAACCTACGATCAGTTTAATGCAGGAAAAGTAAACGTGGACGGATTGGAGTTATCAGCATCGTATAAATTGAATTTCAAATCTGTATGGATACCGATTTCAATGAATTACACGTTTACCACATCCCAATTCATGACAAGTTTCGAAAGCGGATTTGATGCATGGGGAACTGTAGAATCTGGAGAAGAGCTTCCATATATACCTAAACATCAGTTATTCTCTGAAATTGGATTTGTTAAAGATACTTGGAACACCTACGTACGCTTCCGCCACGTTAATTCCATGAGGACGGTTGCCGGTAGCGGAGATTTGGTGGATACTGAAAAAACAGACGCATTAACATTTCTTGATGTATCCGGAAAATATAAGATCATGAAAAAAGTGGACTTGTTTCTGACCGTGAATAATGTCCTTAATATGCAAGGCATTACAGCTTCCAGGCCGGCCGGTGTGAGACCGAGTATGCCGAGATCGGTTACTGCCGGAATTTCATTTTCATTTTAGGCTAGATTTAATACAAGTTCATTCATGGCGGAATTATTGATCATCTTCCGGGAGACGCTTGAAGCGGTCCTTATTGTCGGTATTCTTTTAACCTATCTGAATAAGACTCAAAAGCAAGAGTTTGTCCCCCGAATTTGGCAGGGAGTGTTGGCTGCATTGGTATTATCGCTTCTTGCTTCATTGCTGATCCAGCAAATCGCCGGAGGCCTAACCGGTAATGCAGAAAAAATCTTTGAAGGTGTTGCTATGCTGGTTGCCGCTGTCGTGCTGGGAACCATGATCATCTGGATGGCTCGCAACAGCAATATAGCAGAGGATCTTGAGCAAAAAGCAGAAAGCACCATTCAGCAGTCCACTGGTGTAGGCTGGGGGATTTTCACTCTCGCATTCATTGCTGTATTTCGTGAAGGGGTCGAGACCGTATTATTTCTTTACGGTGTAATGATCAATCAAGGAAGCCTTTCGCTTGTTAGTTCACTTATCGGCGCTGGTTTTGCTTTGGGGATTGGATACTTCATATTTATTCAAGGACAGAAAGTACCGCTCAAAACATTTTTCAACGTCAGTTCCGTATTGCTCATTTTTGTGGCAGCAGGAATGGTGGCATACGGTTTCCATGAACTCGAATCTGCTGGAATCTTTCCAGACACCGGCAGGATTTGGGATGTGAACCCGCCGAAATTACCTGACGGTTCTTACCCGGCTTTCCATGATAAAGGAACTATTGGCGCTATTGCCAAAGGACTTTTTGGCTGGAATGGTGATCCAAGTTACGCAGAGGTCGGCGCGTGGTTCATTGCGCTTCTTGGTCTTACATTTGCGTGGCGGCGATCAATTTCTCCCGCAAACGCAAAATAGATCCAGCAAATTCTCACAAATTCTTTTGCAATAATAATTTGATAAATTGTAGTTTCGACTACTCAGTCGAAATATAGAATAGTGGTTTCCAAACGTCAAATAGAAGAAAGAAAAATGCGTCAGGAACGCATCCTGTCCGGGGCGCTAAATGTATTCAAAACCAAAGGACTGGAAGGATCAACCATGGATGAGATCGCCGCCGAGTCAGGGTTTGGAAAAGCTACACTATACTATTATTTCCACTCTAAGGAGGAAGTATTTTCTGCCATTTTAGAAAATGGCTGGATGTCTCTTTGGTCCAGTATTGAGCCGGTGATTGCAACGAGAGAAGGGCCAAGGAAAACGTTTGTAAATGTGCTGCTTAAAATCGCGGAAAAAACAAGAGAACGGCCGGGCTTGTTTGAATTTCTGTTTAACGCTCCCCAAGCCATCATCTTTGAGGAAGAACCCTGGCGCCGCTATCAGCACAGATTATACGGAACGATTCAAGGATTGCTGGATGACGGAATCAAAGAAGGGGAATTTCCAAAAGTAAATCCTAAACATTTATTTAAAGCAATGGGCGGATTGTTTATGGGCCTGGTGCTGATGGGAGATAAAAAAACACCCGTATCCGAAAAGGATGTTGAAGAACTTTTAAATCAGCTTATTTCGGACCCGACTCAAAAATGAAGTATGGATTATTCATGCGATTCGTAACCTGTATAGCATTTTTTTCCGGAATCTCATCCCAAACAATTATTGGTACGGTTGTGGACGCTGCAACGAAAACTCCCATTCAAAATGTGAATGTTTATATTAAAAATCAAAACGTCGGAACAGCAACATCTTCAAGCGGGTCGTTCAGCCTCGATTATTCCAATGATAAAAACATTATCTTGACCGTTTCCCACGTTGGGTACAAGGATAAATCAGTTGTGATCGAGGATAAGTCTAAACCTTTGGTCATTACACTTGATGAAATGTTTTTCCAAATGGATGACATTGTCGTAACCAGTACACGAACCGATAAGCTTCATAAAAATGTTCCGGTGGCGACTGAGATTATTTCCCGGAAGGATATTTTGGACTCGGGAGCACTAAATGTCGAAGATTTGCTGAACGGTTATTCCGGTGTAAGCCTTCAGACATCAGTGGACGGCGGTTCCATGCTGAATATTCTCGGAATGGATTCGCGGTATATTTTGATCTTGGTCGATGGTCAACCCATTACAGGAAAATTTAATAATCACGTTTCTCTTGATCAGATACCGGCAAGCCAAGTGAAAAAAATTGAAATCATAAAAGGTCCGAATTCATCCCTTTACGGAAGTGAGGCAATGGCAGGTGTTATCAATATCATTACTCTCGATACAAGCGATGAAAATTTTACATCCATCAGCATTCGGTATAACGGATCGGAAAATAAGCTGAAGTCAGACGGATTAAATCACGGTTCGGAAAGTATCCAATTCAGTTCTGGAAGAATTGTTGGCCCAGTCACTGCATCCGTTAGCTGTGACATTGAACTGATTGAAACGGATAAAACCATCCAGCAGATTGATGCAGATGATATCAGCAAATATTCGGGGACACTCGATTTGAAATGGAAAGCATCTACCGATCATACCTTTGGATTAAAAGACATCATTTACAGCCATACAGAATACGGCGCGTCTTCGCTGATGACTACGTCCACCCGAATCAATAGAAATTCCGCCTCTGTTAACCACAGATGGCAATTCAGCGAGAATTGGAATTTGAGCCATACCCTTAATCACAGCTATTACAGCAGGTCATATGTTCAGGAACGGCCATGGGGAGATTTGGTGACAGACGATTTGACAAAAGAAGATAGCTTTGAATACGAAAGTCTGATACAGAAAGAGACAGCGTCAGGAGTAATTAATGCAGGATTTGAAGGTTCGTCTGCATCATACACAAGTGATCGTGTTCAAAATGGAACCCAGCGCGTCTCAACCGCGAGCATTTTTGGGCAATACGATTTTTTTATTGGAAATGCCTTAAACATGGTCGCAGGCGTTCGGCTGGATCATTACTCTGAATATGAAGCAGTAACAAGTCCAAGAATCGGTTTGATGTACACTATCGCTGAGAGGTGGAAGATCAGAACAACGTGGGGAAAGGGGTTTCGCTCGCCCTCATTTATGGAACGGTTTATTGATTGGAATCACGTTCAGTTTGGCTACCGAGTCTTGGGGAATTCCGAACTTAAGCCAGAGCTTTCAAACGGATTTACCGCAGGTGTTGAATATTACCATCCGGCATCTTACCAAGTGAGCCTAATGGTTTACGGGACCGATTTCAAAAATTTAATAGAAGATTACTCAATAGAAGCAGGATTGCTCAGTTACAGAAATATCGAGCAGGCAACCTATCGTGGACTGGAATTACAGGGAAGGTGGATTATATCTAATTCCTGGCTATCATCATGGGGATTCAATATTGTAGATAACAGGGATGGGGCAGGTAAGTTAATTCCAAACACGCAGCCGCTTTCAGGATATGCACGACTGGCATATAAAAGCCCAAAACGATTCTGGAACGGATCAATACGCATGAAATGGGTGGGGCCATACACACCGGAAGATTATAATCCCGACACCGGCGAATACGAAAAAGCCGGCAATGCATTGGATGCATATACCATCCTAGATATGAATGCATCCTTTCAAGTCTGGAAACGGATCAATTTAGGATTTGGCATTCGAAATGCCGGCGATTACATACATGAACGATACGGTCCATTCATAGGCAGGTCCATGTTCATCGAAATTTCAACAACCATATAAAAAACAGGAAAGAAAATGAACTTAATAACAAAAATTATAATTCCGTCCCTGCTGGTATTGATAACAGCATGTGAGAATAATGACGATAAACTCACCCCAGCGGAGACAGGGCTGACTGTCATAGATGTAATTACAAGTGACGTTGATGACGGAGCGTATTATTATAATTTCACCTCAGCTTCGGAAGACTCATCCGCATGGCATTTGTCGGCACAGAATATTGCTGTCGGCAATTATTTTATGCCAAGCATTATACTAGACAGCACAAAGGTCATGGTAGCTGTGGATACAGTGAATGCCTTTTCAGATATTACTGCAGGGCCAAGCTCATCCTCATACAGCACAAGTACGGGAATCGTTGGATATGGCGGATCTCAGGAAGTTTTGAATTACAGTTTTACAACGCACACTGTCAGCGCTTCAGCGTCCACCTATTTTATTTATGTTCTCACTACACATAAGGTGTATAAGATCTTTTTTGAAGAATACAGCGAAGGTGTTGTAAAATTCAAATACGCTGAATTATAAAGCAAATTCAAGTCAAGTTAGTCAAGAAAAAAGGCCGGTTCCACGGCCTTTTTTCTTATCGGATTCCGTTATAATTCGCTGTATCGGAAACAAGTAGTAAGATGGTCATTCACCATTCCGGCCGCCTGCATGAATGCATAGCAGATTGTAGTTCCGACAAAAGAAAACCCATCCTGTTTCAGCTGCTTACTCATCGCATCAGATTCGGCGGTAGATGCGGGAATTTGGTTTTCGTTATTCCAGGAATTCACAATTGTTTTTTGGTCCGTGAATTGCCAAATATATTTTGAAAAGGAACTGCGGCTCTTTTGAATTTTCAGGAATGATTCCGCATTCTTCACTGCCGCATTCACTTTCATTCGATTCCGAATTATACCCTTGTCGGTAAGCAATGCTTCAATTTTTCTGTTTCGGTATTGAGATATTTTTTCAGGGTCAAATTCGTCAAATGCTTCGCGCATTGTTTTCCTCTTATTCAATATGATTGCCCAGCTTAATCCTGCCTGAAAAGCATCCAGAATAAGAAATTCGAATAATTTCCTGTCATCAAATAATGGTACGCCCCATTCTTCGTCGTGATATGCCTCCATAAGAGGATTGGTAAGTGACCAAGGGCAGCGGTTCATCGCAGCCAAAATTTCCTAATCGCTGAATTTTTCAGACAAAAATGTCAAAACATGAATCATATAAGACTGCAAAAAGTCCGGATTCAGCAGCCAATCAGAAACCAAGGAACGTGATTGCCGGTTAATGGTTAAAACCTCATCCTTATTTGCGCTGAAATGAGCAATGACTTCTTCTAAATTGTCAAGCGTAACGGATACAAAATTATGTCTGTCCTCAAGAAGCGGATACCAGAATTCGGTCTGATTTGATTCAAGTTTCAATGAAAGGCTGTTGGAATAAAGCTGCCAAATAAAGCGGTCCCAGGAAGTAGCATTCCCATCAATGTTTAGCAGATATTTATATAGAAGTTGTCTTCGTATTGATTTTGTTTTATCTGAAAGTAGAGGAATGAGGTCGCCCAATCCCTTGGAGATGAGGTCCTGATCTGCGCCTTGACACCAATTGGTAATTTTGATGATCATATTTTTTTTATCCTGTGCCCAAATAGCTGCCTGCACCCGCTGGTTATTATCTGTGTCTAAGTCGCCTGTACTTGCGCCGTAAAAACAGACTTTTCCCCGTTTTAAATGGAAGGGAGGATCAACTTTTTTCGTTTTCCCGCATCGCCGTTTTACAGTCCCATCTAGAAGGTAAAGAGAAGGAATCTCAATTATTTCAGGCCGATTGGTTACACTTTTTCCGAAGGCCAAAACGGGATAATTAGAAAATTCGCCGTCATACTTGTCATGTACGTTTATCAATAATTCTACATTGATGTGTGAATCTGCAACTACAAGGCATTTTCGGATGAACGAAGCAACTGCCTTCGTGCGTTTATGTCTCCATCTTTCATTCTGCTGCAATGCGCCGTTTTTAATTGAAAACAGGTCAAAATGTTTGTCATCGGGGAGGGCGACAGAATTTTTGAACGTGACATGCTCGGTGTGCAGCAAAGCCAAATCACGACTGACCTTCTGCAGATCAGCCGTCGTCGGATTGGAAGCAGGTTTCACGTGTTCCCCTAAATGAGTGTTATTTCAGAAGTTTCAGCTGTTTGTATTTAGTGCGGTATTTTTCATAAAGCATTTTATGTCTATCAGACATATCGATTTTTTTGCCTTGAATAAAACACTGAAGAATTTGCGTTCTTAAATCCAACGGATCGCCGTCTGCGATGAAAAGGGTAGCCTCCTTTCCGATTTCAATCGATCCGATCTGTTCTCCGAGCCCCAATATTTTTGCCGCATTGAGCGTAATTGATTTTACTGCTTCATTAACCGGCAGACCGAAAGCCGCTGCCATGGCTGCATGATACGGCAGATTTCTTTGAAACGACGCGCCGTATCTGCCACTGCCGCCGATGCAAAATTCCACTCCGGCATTGTAAAGCATATAGGGTGTTTTGAACGGCTGATCATAATCTTCAAACCTTCTTGCGGGAAGCGACAGGGTGCTTTCTAAAACAACAGGAATTTTTTTCTGTTTCAGGAGGTCCAACGTACGCCAGGAATCTTTTCCACCAACAATGACGGCATCAAGTTCCTGCCGGTCTGCCCAGTGAACGGCCGCTTCGATCTGCCGTACATCATTCGCCCGGATAAAAATCGGCTTTTCACCTAAAACAAACGGAATCATACTTTCAAATCTCAAATCATGATCATCCTTTTGGGAAGCTTTCTTTCCGGGGTTCCTTTCCAAACCAGCATATGCACGGGCATCTGAAATTAAATTGTCCAGTTCCTGAAGTTTCTTTTGCCGATTTGCGATTTGCTCATCCGCTGGGTCGGCATCCTTGCCAGTGTCAATGCCCATGGACGGCCAATTGATATGGAGAGCGGTCGGATGGTTCAGTGTCGCATTCTCATAGGTCCATCCGTCAAGCATCATTAGGGAAGACTGGCCCGGAATGAGTCCCGATTGCGGTGTAACATTTGCGATAAGCACACCGTTAGATCTTGCTACCGGAATGAGTTCAGAATCCGGATTGTATGCAACATTCGCTCTAACATTCGGATTCAGGTTTCCTGTTTCTGCATAATCTACCGAAGCCCGAACCGCAGACACTTCTGTCATTCCAATTGTACTTATTGCAGCAACAAAACCCGGATAAATATGTTTGCCGCCAACCCGAATCACTTCCATGTCCGGTGTAGGGACAATGTTCTTTTCAATGTTGCTGATTTTTCCGCCGTCAAGTAGCAGATCGTAATTGGCAAGAATATCTCCGGAAACGGTATGAATAATTCCGCCCTTAAGTAAAACGGGATGGTCCTGAGCCGGCGCCGGGATTTGATCCGATGCGGACAGAAATACGGTTGAAATCAATAAGGTTAAGGTTGGTTTGATTTTCAGAATGCTCATTGTACCGCCTCCTCATGAAGTGTACAGGAATAGGATTCAGATTCGTCGGAATCCGGTTCTGCATTTCCGGAAGTTGATTTCGAATCATGAAGAATTTTCTGAACCAGTTCGTTTCGAATATTTGCATCCCGGGCGCGCA
>JASLML010000011.1 GCA_030746535.1 Fidelibacterota bacterium | reverse complement strand
ACAAGGATTTGGTGTTATTGCGGTCAATTCCAACGAAGCATATTTCGATGGCGTGGACAGTTTTGAGGCAATGCAGAAGCATGCGAAAAAGAACGGCTACAACTTTTATTATACAGTTGATGAAAAATCACAGCTGGCAAAAGCATTCGGTGCAACGCGGACACCTCACATCTATCTTTTTGATAGCGAGGGAACACTGGTCTACCGCGGGGCTATTGATGACAACTCCAAGAATGCCAAAAAGGTCAAGAAAACCTATCTTGCAGATGCCATGAATGCGATTCTTGCTGGTGAGCCGATCGCACCGGCATCTACAAAAGCATTCGGCTGTACGATCAAATTTGCTAAAAATTAGTCCAATGAAAATTATGCCAAGATCTGTAGTTCTCATTCTTTTCAGCGGATTTCTTTACGGACACTGTCAGGTTCCATGTGGCATTTATGACGATGCCCTCAGAATTGTGCAGATCCGCGAAGACCTTACAACCATTCAAAAGGCGATGAAACAAATCACGGCTATGGCTGCCGATGAATCGGCGCTGGCGCAAAATCAGTCGGTGCGGTGGGTGCAGACAAAAGAAGATCATGCTAACCGTATTCAGGAAACGATCACCTCTTACTTCCTGACTCAGCGCATTAAGCCGGTGGACAAGGGTAATAAGGATTACAACAAATATGTAAAACAAACACTGCTACTGCATCAGGTTTTGGTGTCAGCAATGAAATGCAAACAAACGCTCGACACAGGCCATGTATCGCAAATAGATGACCTGTTGAGTCAGTTTATTGATGTATATTTCGATGCTCACGGAAAAGAGTATTTGAGGAAATTATCGCCCTGACTTCCCTCTACCCCTTCCGTCATACCAATTCGGGAGGCGGGGCAAAGCGGAATCATAAAGCCGTACGGTCGTACGGCTTTTTTATTTTTTGGATGAGAAATTGGATGTTGAAAAAGTAGTCTTTATTTTGGATAGTGTGTTAAATGGGTTTCTAAAATAATGCCATGAATATCAGGAAAGTGTAGATGTGGACGAATGGGTAAATAACCTCTGTAAAATATTTAAAAATGGAATGAGCCCGCAATGAGAGGATATCCATCCGTTAAGGAAATGAATGACGACCAGCGCATTGGAATTGTGAAAGATATTTTTGCATCCGTTACGGATAAATATGATTTTCTGAATCGTTTTTTATCTTTGAGAAGAGATGTAGCCTGGCGAAAAAGTACCGTTAGTGAAATGAATTATTTTCAAACATATCGCTTTTTGGATGTTGCCACCGGAACGGGTGAATTGGCGCTGGATTGCGCTAATACCTATGAATCCGTGAAAGTGACTGGGGTGGATTTTGTTCAAGAAATGGTGGATAATGGAATTGAAAAAGTTCAAACACAAGGGTTGGAAAATCGCGTGGATTTAAAATTTGGAGATGGAACCAACCTTGAATTTGATGACAATTCTTTTGATGTTGCTGCTATTGCATTTGGTATAAGGAATATTCCGGATAAGATAAAGGCTCTTTCAGAAATGAAACGGGTTATTGTGGACAATGGTCAAGTCATGGCGTTGGAACTCACCACGCCGACACCAGGTCTGTGGCGTAATTTTTACGGTTTTTATCTGAATGGCATTTTACCCAAGCTGGCAAAATGGTTCACGAAAAATCCAGCCGCATATGAATATTTAGCAGATTCCATAATGAATTTCCCTACACGAAAAGAATTCGTTTCACTCATGGAATCAGTTGGATTGAAAAACTGCAAAGCAATTCCACTCACATTTGGAATTTGTACTTTATATATTGGCGAAAAACAGGTTTAGGGACAAAAGATTAAACGGCGTCGGAAAGGCTGGCGAAATTGAATTGGGAAGCGTGCATGGCAGGCACCAGCGATCCCCCGACACGCACGGACTTCGACATATTTTCTACATTGTTCAAAACGGTCATAGGGCTTTCGTTGAACCGGAAATTTTTAACTGCGTGCTTTATCTTTCCGTTCTCAACAAGAAATGTTCCATCTCGGGTGAGGCCTGTCATGAGAATGGTTTGCGGATCGACAAAACGAATGTACCATAACCGCGTTACAAGCACAGCTTTCTTCGCTCCCCGGATAAGATCTTCCACTGATCCTGTTCCGCCTTCAATCACCATGTTGGACGGGAAGCCGGTTGATTCCACATTATTCTTGTACGCCCAGTACCGGTCGTAATAAAGATTTTTCAAAATGCCGTTTTCGATCCAGGAAATCTCTTTTGCAGGCAGGCCGTTTCCGGCAAACGGAAATCCGAGGATTTCCGGGTGTTTCGGTTGGCTTCGGATGGTAATGTTGGTTCCGCAAACCTGTTCGCCGAGCTTATTGCCGCCGCCTTTCTTGGAATAAAAACTTCTGCCTTCATCAGCGGATCGCGCATTCATCGCATACGCGGCAAACCGCATGAGGTCCGCTACGGCCTGTGGTTCGAGAATCACCGGATATATGCCCGGCTCAAGCGTATTTGCATCAGCGGAATGCTTAGATTTCCAGATCGCCCTTTTGCTGGCATCTCCGCAGTCAACCTTAGAGAAATCCCGTGAACTGTCGCCGGCCCAGCCGGAACCTTTTCCATCTTTGGTGCGGATCGTATTGCTGAAGGATGCATCTGTACTTTCGCTGTGCGCGAACAGTCCGGCTGAATTTCCGACAGCGCTAAACGAATGATCATGCTCAAGGAATCCCGCGCTAACAAGATCATTTCTCCGAGCCGGTCGCAATGCCGCTTCGGTGCCTTTCACGCGTGATCTTGCGCTTGCCCTCGCGGTGCTTCGGCTGAAAGGTTTAATGGATAAATAATTCTGCCGGCCGAGTTCGGGAACGTATTCCGGATCTTCCGGGGCGAATTTTGCGGCTTCTTCCGTTTTCCGCACTAATGATTCCAGTGACGCATCATCCGTTTGATTGACACTCATGGATGCATGGCGGCTTCCGAAAGCAGCTCTTAGCGTAATGGTAAACGTATCCTCATCACCACTTGTTGTGATTGCATTCAATGCAAACCGCGTGTTTCCGGATCTGCCGCCGGAAAGATTCACGCGCGCTTCATCCGCATTTGTCATGGACAAGATTTTCTCGATCAAGGCGCGGGAATCTGATTTGCTCAGAATCATATCGTTTTGCCCGTATTGATCACATTCACTTTGCGGAACCGCGCCGGCGGACAACCATGCGAAACGGCATTGCTCTGGCCGGGTTGGCCTTTGCCGTCGTAATACGAACCATACATCTTCCAGAAACGTTCATCGCAGATTGCATCGCACGAATTCCAGAATTCTTTCGTGTTGGCCTGATAAGCAACATCCTTGAGCATGCCGGTGATCTTCCCGTTTTTCACTTCATGGAATGTTTGTCCGCTGAATTGAAAATTGTACCGCTGCTGATCGATCGAATAGCTTGCCCTTCCGGTGATGTAAATGCCGTCCTTGGTGTCGCTGATAAGATCATCAAGGCTGAGCCGATCTTTCCCGGGATCAAGATGGATATTCGGCATACGCTGAAACGGAATCGAGCTCCAGCTGTCGCCGTAGCAGGTGCCGTAAGATTCCGTCACTTCCGGAAGTCCGGCATCCTTTCTGGCGTTTTGATATTCCGGCCAGAACACCTGGTCGCGGGTGGTTTGGTAGTCGATAAACAGGCCGTCCTTTACCAAATACCATTCCTTCGTTTTTTCTCCGTCATCATCGTAGCCGACCGAGGCTAGCCCGCCTTCAATGGTTTTATCCGCAGCAAAATTCACAATATCAGAACCAAGCTTTAGCTTGCCCATTTTGTCAACTGTCAAGAAGCTAGTCCCGGCGTAATTAGCTTCGTACCCGAGCGCGCGGTCAAGCTCAGTCGGATGCCCGATCGATTCGTGAATCGTGAGCCAAAGGTTGGTGGGGTCAAGGATGATGTCTTTTTTGCCGGGGTCCACAGATCTTGCCGACAATTTTTCCACAGCCGTGGATGCCACTTCCGGCGCAAGCGAAACCATTTCATTCTCTTCAACAAATTCATAGCCGCTTCCCATCGGGTAGATTTCCGATATACAGGTTTCAAATTCGCCCTTATCCCTGTCCACCGCTGTTACGGTAAACTGCGGCCAGATGCGGTACGTATCCTGATCCAGATAGGTACCTTCCGTAGATGCAAAATATTTCCGCTCATTCATGATCAGCATGAACGAATTACAGAATGATGCTCCCTTTATTTTGAGTGCTTCTTCATTCACTTTCAGCAAAAGATTGATCTTATCTTCCAGCGGAACAGTGAACGGATCTTTTTTGATAGGCGTTTTCCAAGTGTCCTCGTACGCTTTCACAGGCGCGAGGATTACCGGATCATTCTGGATGACGCGGTTCGCCTTGGCAATCGCTACAGCGCGCTTTGTAACTTTGGCAATCTCATTTTTATCTACCACATGGCTGGAAGCAAATCCCCACGTTCCACGCACCAGCACGCGCACGCCAAAGCCGAAACTTTCTCTGTTGGAAACGGATTGAACTCTCTCTTCCCGTGTTCTGATGTTTTGGGTGCGGTGATTGGATATTCGAATATCTGCATATTCCGCGCCGGCAGAACGCGCTGTGTCTAACGCAATATCCTGAAGATCTCTCACGAAATGAAATCTTCCTGATGAAGACCAAGCAGTTTTGCCTCCGTCCACTTCCGGGGCATACGATATCTTTCAATATCATCTGCCATGTGGTAAAAGGGCATGTGGTTGTAGTGGGATTCCACATCAGCAGCATTATCGAAGGAATTACCCCGGAGTGGATAGTAGAGGCTTTGGTCAGACGCCGGTTTGGTGATTTCTTGTTTTTTGAAAAGTACTTTTGAAAAGGGGATCGCCGCGGCGGCAAAAGCGCTCAGGATTGAAAGCTTTAAAAAATCGCGGCGATTCATGGCGACAAGTTTACTTCCTGCACGCAAATCTTAAAAGGGATTGATAAGCGCGAGGCGGGCATAAAATTCCGGGGTTTTTCCATCTTCCCATTCGCTGATTTGCTGCGCTTTGCCAATTCCAATATTTAACAGAGGCATCGAACCTGCCTGAAGGGCGATTTTCACTTCATATCCAGCTGTTGTGATCCAGTCCGGCTGTGAATCTGTCCATGCATTTCCAAAATCGGAAAAAACTGCCGCCGTCATGGATCCGGCTGTAAATCCGAGCACATTGATCGGGAGCTGCGGAATCAATGGAATTCTGTATTCGACCGTTCCGAACACCAGTTTATTCCCCATTCTCACGTTATTCCATCCGCGGATATTATGCGTTTCTGGGAACATAATGGTACCGCCCGGCGGTGAAGCTGCGGCCCCGGGAAGATAATACGAATGATCCTTTGTCAGCGCCAATGTGTCCTGCGAAGGCGGATTTCCGAACATTGCCAATGTTTTTGTTCGGATAAATAATGCTGTTGGACCAAGCGGAATATTTACGAACCCGTCCAAAGTTATTTTCTGATAATCAAAATCACTTTTGAGGGCTTTGATTCCCGCATCCATTCTTGCCAGAACGCCAAACCCCTGCTTCGGCAAATAGAGGAAAGAACTTTCCGGCCTGCGGTTTACCCATGCATACTGTAAAGATAATATTCCTTCCCGGCCGCTTTCGGGTTCCGGTAATTCAGTGAATCCGAATGAAGGGGTTTGTAGAATCTCTCCTGTTTCCGAATCAAGGCTGTCTCCAATCACAGCCTGCCTGTTATACATGGAAAGGCTGATTCCATACGCATGGGATGAACTCATGCTTTCTCCGAAATTATAAGGAACAGACATATTAAACACGACGCCGTCCAGCGTTTCCTGAAGGCCCGATTTGCTTCTATCGTATTCCCGGACACTCCAGCTGAAGTTATGATTGTACACCACCGACCAAACAGGTCCGTGTTCCGCATTCACGTAAGCAAGCGAAAGAGTCGGCTTTGTTCTACCAGTCCAGTCGTATGATCCCAAAGCCTGAAAAATGTGCCGTCCCGTTCCGTCCGTAAATGACGTTAATCCAAAGGCCCCGGATCCGTCAAAGTACGGCATACCGAAGCTCATGAAATGCCGGATATTATTATAAAACTTGTACGGTTTATTGCTCATGATGGATGGCGCAATATATTCATCCACTTCATCAAGTACGATCGGCGGCATGGTAGTGCGCCAGCGAGTAAACTGATCTCTCATGGTGAGCGGTTCGGTTGTTTTCTCTCGGGAAGGGTCTACCGCAACAACACGGTTAGAGTCCACATCTCCAGTCGTTCTCGCAAAAATCTCATCGCCGCCGGGAATCCACTGCACGCCCCACAATGCATCGGCAACATCCGTATTTTGGATCTGCTTTCCGCTTGTAAGGTCAACAGTATGAAGATTCGGCGTAGAGCCGCGGTGCGATGTAAACGTAATCTTCTTCCCGTCCGGATGCCAGATCGGAAGGTAATCCACAGATGGATTTTCCGTAACCCTTTCCAATGAACCTGACGCAATATCAAGAATGTAAATATCCAAATTGCCGTCCGGACCGGCCTTTGCCATTGCAATAGACTTGCCGTCCGGCGACCAATCCAGTGTAATGATTTGCGTATCATCATCAAATGCAGTCAGCTTTTTTTGACCGGTTCCGTCCGGATGAATGGTGTAGAGGTTAGTTGTATTGTTCTTATGCGCAACGAAAGCAATGGAATTCCCGTCAGGAGACCAAGCCGGGTGGCTCGCTCTTTGCGATTCGGTAATCCATCTGCTTTCACCTGTTTCAATATCCACAACCTTTACGTCCCATATAATGGACTGATAATCGCCGAAATGGTACTTGGCGTATGCTAATTGTTCCCCATCTGGTGACCAACTCAATGCTTCGTGGAAATTCCCAAAATCAACTTCTTCTTTATCGTAACTGGGTTTTGGTTTTCCATCCGTTTCAGATGTATCATCCTTACTGCTGAACAAACTTTTCAAAAAATTATCTATTCCTGAAGAATCTGGTTCTAATGTGTCCCGTGTTGCGATCATCAGGGATTGATCAAACTGTCCATTTTTGTCTATTCCAGTCATGGCAATGCGCAAGCTGTCCGGTGAAAAAGCAAATCTTAGGCCTTTTTTAATCGGCAGCGCCGTAACAGTTCCTACTTCATCCAATGATTCCTTTTGGCTTCGGTACCCGTAATAATATGTATTCATATGCCGTCGCCAATCTTCTTCAAACTGGTGCAGATCAACACCGGTTGCTTCTTTAAACCCTTCTTCAAAATCAAACATTTTCCAGTCATTTCTATAATGAAGTGTTTTCGCAATTGTGGAATCACCAAACCTGTCCGACCAGTATTTCATTTTGGAAAAACCGTCATGATGCGGATCCATGGTATCCATTTGATTGGTCAATACGTGGTATTTATGCGAAATGTCCGCGCGCCAGGGACGCCATCTTTCCGTAAAATATTCGGCCGATCCTTCTACGAACCATCCCGGCATTCCTGAAAATAAAAATGATCCGAACGGTTCCGGAAGCCAGGATCTTGCGCCATGAAGCAGAACGATATGCTGGAGTTCATGCGCCACAACCTGGAAAAGCCATTTATCATCTTCAAGCCAAATAGCCGCATCATTCTGGTCAACCCAAATGAATGTTTGGTACGTCCACAAAGCATACCCATTCATAATTTCGTCCTGCGTTGTAAAGATAATATCAATCTTGGGAATGGTGTCCATATCCAGCTGATCCAGCAACGGCTGCCAAACCTGCTCAGCAATGGATGCACCTCGCTCGGCAATATCTTCGATTCCGTTATGGTAATGCACATTATAATGCTCTGTTTCCAAAGTGAACCAATCCAGTTCGGAATGCGTTCTGCCTGTCATTTGCCACGGGCCTTGGGCACCTAAGTTTCCCACTGCAAACAAGCATATAAATATATTTAAATACAATTTCATTCGTTGTGTCCTTTGGTTGTAATTAATTAGCGTCTTGTACTAAAAGCGATGCGCCAAAATTTTCATCATCCGTCCCGCACGTTAGTTTCCCGCTTTCTAGCGCTATTGCTTCAATCTTGTGACCTTTGTACACCCGATATGGTTGTCCGGATTTTTCGGGAATAAAATTAATGGTTCGGCCGTTTTCCCGAAATGCCCCAAGAAGGTATACAGCACTGTCAAACGGGCCGTCATCTCCCGGATCGGAAGCAGAAGAAATCCAGCAAGTGCCGTCTTCTGTAATTTCTAAATCAGATAAATGCCGCACATCCGACTCCGGGAACGGCACTGTGAATTCAAATGATCCGGCCGTTTCAACTTTTGAGCTGTAGAGGTACAGCCTTCCCCAATACAGCGCCGCCGGAAATTGATTTTTGCCGCGGTCGCCCCAAGCAGCCCACATACTTCCGCCCATCCTGAAAACTGCAATACCTTCTAAGTTCATCGGCCTTTTTACGCCCGGTATACTGAAAACATTTTTCAGATTCAGCTTTCCGCTTCGATTGTTAAAATGCAAATCATAACATTTCCCTGAGCTTTCCATCGCGATAAACCTATTCGGTTTCCCGGGAATCATATCAAGCGCTTCCAAATCAAACGGCAATGCATCCGCCGGCCACGTCAGTTTTGCGTATTCATTTTTTCCAGAAATAATTCCTACCCTTGCCTGGCCTTCGCGTTTATTATCATGCACAACCACCATTCCGCGTTTCAGATGACCAATGCCGCTGATGGAAAATTCTCTTTCCGGACTTACAAGATTCCATGCGCCTGTATCCTGCGAAGCTGAAAATGATAAAAGAAGAAAGGAAGTGAATAAACGAAAAAACTTATAAACCATCAACTTAGAATCATCAATTCCTTTGTTGTCGTGTTCATCACTTCGCAGTTGTCTTCATGTATAATAACATCATCCTCAATCCGGATGCCGCCCCAGCCAGAGAAATAAATTCCCGGTTCAATTGTCATAACGTTATTCTTTTTCAGCACTTCTTCGCTCAGCTGGCTGAAGCGCGGCCAAGTGTGGATTTCGAGCCCGATGCCGTGGCCCGTTCCGTGAATGAAATATTCGCCAAATCCCTGATCCTCAATATAATCGCGGCAGGCGGAGTCAACATCTTTACAGGACACGCCTGCCTTTGCGGCATCCAGTCCGCGCTGCTGAGATTCTTTTACAATGGCGTACATGTCGCGATGCCGGTCGGTTGCTTCTTCCACAACAGGGGTCCGTGTCATATCCGCATGATAGCCGGCGTATTTTGCCGCTGCATCGATTACAATAAAATCACCTTTTTCGAATGAGCGATCTGATGGTTGTGCATGCGGAAGCGCTCCGTTCGGGCCTCCGGCAACAATCGCCGGATAGGCTTCACCATCACCGTGTTCCATATAAAATGAAGACAGCGAAGTGGCAACCTGCTTTTCAGTTGTCCCCGGTTTCAGCATCGGTAAAATTTGGTCATAAGCTTTGTCCGTAATTTCCACAGCAGTCCGAAGTGCTTCGAGTTCCATATCATCTTTTACAGCCGCTATATTCTCAACAATCATGGAAATTCCTTCCCATGATGTATCTGGAAAAAGATTCTGCATAGTTTCGTACTGACTAACCGCAACGCGGTCCTTTTCAAATGCAAGCGACATTCCATTTGGTATAATGCCGTTGTTTTTAGCTGTTTCGAAATGATTGTGTGTGCCGATGTGAATTTCGCATCCTTTTACTTCCTGCCGGGCTTGTTCCGTGTATCTTCCGTCAGAGAAAAAATAATTTCCGCTTTGTGTAACCAGACAAGATCCGGCCGAACCGCTGAATCCGCATATATAACGGACATTCGGAAGATGAGTAATCAGCATGCCATCCAGATTATCCTTTGCCAGCCTGGTTTTCAAAATATCCTGCCTGCGGGTAAAAAATGAATCAGTCATGCATTTCTTCCTTGATTGCGTTTCGTTCTCGTTCTATACGTTCCGAATCTTCGCCTTTTTCTTCAAGCATCTTCAGCACTTCCAATGCCTGTTCGCCGAGTCCCTGATTTCTGAGGATAGCAACCATCGTAAATGTCGCAAGCCTTGGACTTATCGAAAAAGGTACGGCGGGAGATGGTTTTGGCGAAGCGGGGCCTGTTTCGGGCTGCGGCTCAGCGGAAACCTGTTCCGGCTTTTGTGGAGCAAATGATGCATCTTTTTCTTCAAAATACTGGAGGGCATTTTCCTGATGAGGATCCAGACTGTGCACGGTTTTCCACGCGCGTGTTACCGTGCCGCCTGCGCGTCCGAGCTTTGTTTGAATTTCTGCAAGCGCTATAGCCGCATTTAAATGATCGGGGCACTCTTTTAAGACAGCCTTGTATCCCTTTTCGGAGGATTCATCGTTTCCTTCTTCCCTTTCCACTTCCGCCAAAACAAACAGTCCGTCCGGCTGATGAGGATGCTGATCCAATCCTATATCGCAAACCTTTCTGGACCGAACCGTATCGCCTTCCTGTAAATACAAATCCGCCAAAACAGGAAAAAGTACCGTATCAAAATGGTCAGCGAAATAGAGTTCGAGTTCTGTCTTGCTGGAAAGATTCATCGGCGGTTTTCGGTAACCCAATCCGTGATATAATCGATCGTTTCTTGAACGGGAGTGCCGGGGCCGAATAAGGTGCCTACGCCAATGTCAGCCAATGATTGCCGGTCTTTTTTTGGAATGATTCCTCCGCCGGTGAGCAGCACGTCATCCATTCCTTTTTCCTGCATCAGGCTGTATACATTTGGGAATATGGTCATATGCGCATTGTTCATGCTGGAAAGGGCGATCACATCGGCGTCTTCCTGCAGTGCTGCGGAAACTATCATTTCCGGAGTCTGCCTTAATCCTAAATAAATGACTTCCATTCCCGCATCGCGGTAGGCGGCGGCGAGGACTTTGATTCCGCGATCGTGCCCGTCGAGTCCGGGCTTGGCCATCACAATTCTGATTTTTCGTTCCATTCGGTAAAATTACGACCCGTTATTCAAACAATCACACCGTTAGAATGATCATTCTTTGCTGTCCAATACGAAAGTAACCGGACCACTATTCACAAGATTAACATCCATCATCGCTCCGAATTCGCCCGACTCTACAGGTATGCCTTCATCCTGAAGCCGCTCCATAAAATATTCATAGAGCCTATTCCCTTCTTCCGGCGCTGCAGCATTAATAAAGCTCGGGCGGCGGCCTTTTTTGGTATCACCGCAAAGCGTGAATTGGCTGATAACCAGCGCAGAGCCTTTTACATCCTGAATAGACAGATTCATTTTTTCATTCTCATCATTAAAAATGCGGAGGTTGGCAATTTTTTCCGCTAAATAATCTGCATCTGCTTCCGCATCATCTTTTTGAACGCCAAGCAAAATAACCAGACCATTTTCAATTGAACCGATTGTATTGCCGGATACCATCACCTTTCCGCGGGAACACCTTTGAATGACAGCTTTCATACGAAGGATAGCCTACTCAACCCAGATGTTTTCTTTTCCGTACATGTCCCTGAGCTTGCCGAGATATTCCTTACCGGAAGAAACCTTGATATTATGGGCGAACACTTTTTGTTTCCGGCCGTCTTTGCCGATTAGATGAAATACAAGGCCGCACTTCCCTTTATAATTGGATGATAAATCAAACAGCGCATCCACATCATCAGGCCGCATATTTTCTGTTTCTACGCGAATGTTCACCCGATTGGAAAAATAGTCCCGGGCTGTTTCAATGGGAATAATTTCATCCGCTATCAGTTTCAAATCGCTGAAATCAGATTTGTCCGTCGGTCTTCCGGAAATAACAACAATTTCGTCCTTCTTTATCAATTCTCTGTAGCGGTCGAATGTATCGGCAAACGTAAGTATTTCCGCATGTCCTCCGATACATTCAAGCTGAAAAAACGCCATTTGCCTATTTTTCTTATCGAAATGCTTTTTCAGGTCGCCGACCATTCCGCCTAAACGAATTTTTCTCTGAGTTACGTGGTCTGTTCCGTCCGAAAAATCTAAAGTGCTTACATCCTCGAGGTCCGCAGCAAATTTGAGCAGCGGGTGCCCGGATACATACATACCGGTCACCTCTTTTTCAAATGTAAGGCGGTCACTTTCCGGCCATTTTTCTTTCCGCGGAATTTCAGGGATCAAGGTACTTGTTCCATCTGCTGTACCGCCCCCAAATAGATCCACCTGTTTCCGCCTTTTATTATCCTGAACCTGCTGCCCGTATTTC
The DNA here is from genome assembly GCA_030746535.1 of Fidelibacterota bacterium. Classification (GTDB taxonomy): domain Bacteria; phylum Fidelibacterota; class Marinisomatia; order Marinisomatales; family TCS55; genus JAAZYX01. Next base: position 25,279 of record JASLML010000011.1, on the reverse strand, counting down.
AGCGCCAGGTCAATACCTGAGTATTTAGTGGCGCGGTTGCCCTCCAGCGAATCCATTGCGCCGGACTTGATAAGGCTTTCGAGCACCTTTCGGTTTACTGTGCTTAGATCAACACCGGCGCAAAAATCAAACAGGGATGTAAATGCTGTATGCTCTTTCCGGCCAGACAAAATATTCTCCAATGCTTTTGATCCGACATTCTTAATTGCGTTCAATCCAAATGCGATCGTCTTTTTATTGACCGGCCTGAAATAGATTTCAGAAACATTGATGTCCGGCGGATCCACGTTAATTCCAAGTTTCCTGCATTCGTTGATGAGGATCACCACCCTGTCGGTATTGCCCATTTCGCTTGTCAGGTTTGCGGCCATGAATTCAGCGGGATAATGCGTTTTTAGCCAAGCAGTCTGGTAAGCAATGATGGCGTAAGCAGTAGAATGGCTTTTATTAAAACCATACTGGGCAAATTTTTCGATTAATCCGTAAATCTCTTCCGCAACTTTCTTTTCAAATCCTTTATCCAATGCGCCGGAAATAAATTTTGCTTTCTGCTCCTTCATCAGGCTTTTGATCTTTTTCCCCATTGCACGGCGCATGATGTCCGCTTCTGCAAGCGAATAGCCGGCAATTTCATTTGCGATTTGCATCACCTGTTCCTGATACACAATGATACCATACGTTTCCTCAAGGATCGGCTCCAGTGCGGAGTGTAAATATGTGATATCTTTTTTGCCGTGCTTCCGCATGATAAAGTCATCAATATTCTGCATCGGCCCCGGACGGTACAGTGCATTCATTGCAATGAGATCTTCAACTTGTGTGGGTTTCAGCTTCTTCAAAAATTCTCTCATTCCGGATGATTCAAACTGAAACACTCCGATGGTCATTCCTTTTGAAAAAAGTTTATACACTTTTGGGTCGTCCAAAGGAAGTTTATCAATATTAACCTTATCTCCCTTATCCCTTATCAGTTTCACCGTTTGCTCTATAACCGTCAGATTTCTCAATCCTAGAAAGTCCATCTTCAAAAGACCCAGAGATTCAAGGCCTTTCATATCATACTGTGATGTAACGTCGCCTTGCGGCGATTTATAAAGCGGAACAAAATCGGTGAGTTCACCGGGAGCAATCACAACGCCTGCCGCATGAGTGGATGCATGCCTGTTCATTCCTTCCAAAACAAGTGAATGTTCTATTACATCTTTATAGTCACCTTCGGAGGCATCTTTCAATTCCTGACTCATTTCTATAGAGCCCCCGAGCGTAACGCCAGGACCAAACGGGATCATCTTTGCGAGCCGGTCCATTTCTCCGAAAGACCTGCCCAGCACGCGGCCAACGTCTCTTACAACCTGACGTGCCTTTAATTTCCCGAATGTTATAATCTGCGTAACCGAATTATCTCCATACTGATTGCGAATATAATCGATCACCTCTCCGCGGCGTTCTACACAGAAATCAATGTCAATATCCGGCAGGCTTGTCCGCTCAGGATTCAGGAACCGTTCAAACAGGAGATTGTACCGAATGGGATCAACGGTGGTAATTCCAAGCGCATACGCTACAATGCTTCCGGCGGCGGATCCGCGGCCCGGACCAACGGGTATATTTGCATTCTTTGCGTATTTGACAAAATCCATCGTAATCAAAAAATATCCTGCAAATCCCATTTTCTTGATCACTGCCAATTCGTGATCTAGCCGCTGCTGAAGCTCTGGCGTCACTTTACCGTAAAGCCGTTTCATTCCTTCGTTGGTAACCGTTCGTAAGTAATCATCGGGGTCGGGAGACGTGCCGTTTTCAGGGATGGGGAAATGCGGTAAATGATACTGCCCGAGAGGAATATTGATATCAATACTTTCAGCTATACGCCGCGTATTTTCAATGGCGCCCGGAACATTCTTGAATAAGGTATGCATCTCGTCCTGCGTTTTAAAATAGAATTCGGATGTCGCATACCGAAGCCGGTTTGGGTCGCTTCTCTCTTTACCGGTTCCCAGACAAATATGGATATCATGCGCCTGCCAGTGCTCCTTGCGGGCATAATGTGCATCGTTGGTCGCAACCAGCGGCAAATCCAATTCCTTTGCGAGCTTTACCATGTTTTCAATGTTGATCTTTTCTTCATCTATTCCATGGTTTTGCACTTCGAGATAATACCTTCCTGGAAACATTTCAGCGAATTTCATGGCTGTTTCTTTTGCGCCCTCCCAATCGCCTTTCAGCATTTTTTCAGGTACTTCGCCTTTGAGGCATCCGGAACAGCAAATAATACCTTCGCTATGCTGTTTTAACAGTTCCATATCGATCCGCGGTCGGTAGTAAAATCCTTCGAGATAACCGTACGTTACTAGCTTCATCAGGTTTTTATAGCCAGTATAATTCTGTGCCAGCAGCAGCAAATGATTGTTGCCCCACCCACCCTCGGCTCTTGGTTTTTTATCAAAGCGGCTGCCCTGTGCAACATAAATTTCGCAGCCGATGATTGGATTAATCCCTGCTTTACCGGCCTTTTGATAAAATGAAATGGTGCTGAACATATTACCGTGCTCCGTAAGAGCAACAGAATCCATTCCCAAATCATCAATGGTATTCACCAATGTTGACACAGTCTGCGCACCGTCAAGCAGGCTGTAATCAGAATGGTTATGAAGGTGTACGAATTCAGACGGCATATAGCATTCCGAAGTACAAGGCCAATAGTCCGGCGATGGTGCTGAATTTTAAGATCTGCGCTGACTTGACTGCTGTTGAAATTGCGGGATTTTTCACAAGCAAAACTACGGAGGTCATCATTGGAATCTCAACGCCGAAAACAAGGATCAGCAAATAGATTTCGCCATAAAGTCCAAATCGGTACGGCAGCAAAGCCCCGAGGCCGGTTATCATAGCGAGAAATACAGAAAGGGAAACCGCTAATCGCATCCCGGCTGCAATTGGAAATGTTCGCATGGACGCAGCTTTGTCTCCATCCATGTCTGCAATATCTTTTACCAACTCTCGGACCAGAGTCAATCCGAAAGCGAGCGCGGCAGGAACCAACACTTTTTCGACATTATTGAATACAAATCCAGCAAATAAAAATGTAAGAGCAAGCATCAGTGCTACAACTATATTGCCAACAAGTGGAAGTTTTTTTAAGCGAAGGCTGTACAAAATCAACAGCGGAAGCGCAATCCCAATTGCCACTAGCTTCGCCTCAAACGACAGCATAAAAGCACAGGCCGTACCTATGGCAAACAGCAGCAATGCCATTATTAATGCTGTTTTAGGTTTTACCTCTCCTTTGCTTAGCGGACGGTCGGGGCGGTTAAGAGCATCTGTTTCCTGATCCATATAATCGTTCAGAACATTTGCAGCTGCATTATAGGAAAGCACGACCATGATTGCCGATACAATCAGCGCCGCATCTCCAATGGCACCTAAAGCATGGGCTATCATCATAATAGTTAGCGCTGAAATAGTGAGATTCAGCGGGCGCATTATTCTGATATGAGCTAAGATTTTAACCACAGAACTGTGCTTTCAAGACTCTCAGGACGCCATTGTAATCTTTGGAAAGTTCGCACTGTTGGAAAGCATAGGACCGAAAAATATCCATCACTTTATTGCTGTGCTCTCCGCCTCCGACTTCAGCGATGACCCATCCGCCTGGAGTCAGCAGTTCTTGGGCTATCGCCGTAATTCTTTTGTAATAAGTAAGGCCATCGGATTCATCCGTTAATGCAAATGTCGGTTCAAAATCTTTCACATCCGTCATGAGTCCATCCATTTCATGCATTGGGATGTACGGCGGGTTGGAAACAATGATGTCATATGATCCATCTGGATGTTCTTTTAATATATCAAGCTGCGCAAAAGTGAGGTTGTTGCAATGATGCCGGTTTTTGTTTTCTTCAGCAACAGCAAGCGCTTCGGCGGAAATATCAATTCCCTTTACTGCGGCATGCGGAATTTCTTTCGCAAGCGTAATCGCGATATTCCCCGATCCGGTTCCAATATCCAAAATTCCCGGATGGCGAGGTTCTCCCGCAGCCGCGATGGCTTCATTGATGAGAATCTCTGTTTCCGGCCTTGGAATCAGCACATTAGGATTCACTAAAAATGTTCTTCCGAAAAATTCGGCTTCACCAACTATATACTGGGGAGGCTCTCCTGAAATTCTTCGTTCTACATAATCATTGAATATAATTACCTGTTCAGCGGAAAGCGTTAGATCGGAATTTGTAAATAATTCTGACCGAGCGCAATGAAGCAGGGACATCATCAGCCATTCCGCGTCGCTTTCAGGGCTTTCAAGTCCTTTCAGAAGGAACGATGCTTTCGCATCTTTCAATACTTCGCCGACTCTTGCTGAATTGACCAAGGCAGCTGAGTCGGTATGCATCTTATGCGGACTCCAACAAGGTCTGCTGTTCCGCCAACTGAAGCTGTTCGATCAGTTCAAATAAATCACCGTCGAGATTTTCATCCAAACGATAGGTAGTATAGCTAATTCTGTGGTCTGTTATTCTTCCTTGCGGGAAATTATATGTGCGAATCTTCGCGGATCGGTCACCGGTTGAAACCATTGTTTTTCGTTCTTCTGCCCGCTCTTCCGCCTGGCGTTCCTGTTCAGCAGCTAGGAGGCGGGAACGTAAGACCTTAAGAGCCGCTGACTTGTTTTTATGCTGGGATTTTTCATCCTGACATGTGACTACCAGCCCGGTTGGAATATGCGTTATACGAATGGCAGATTCTGTTTTATTTACGTGCTGACCGCCTGCGCCGCTTGCTCGGTAAGTGTCAATCTTTAAGTCCTGATCCAGAACTTCGATGTCCACATCTTCCGCTTCCGGCAACACAGCAACCGTTGCCGCCGATGTGTGCACCCTTCCTCCCGTCTCGGTTTTTGGAATGCGTTGTACACGGTGGACGCCACCTTCGAATTTCATTAATCCGTAACATCCTTCACCCTTCAGCGAAAATGTGATTTCTTTAAAGCCGCCTATTCCCGTTTCGTTTGCCGAGATTGCCTCTTTTGACCAATTATTTCTTTCAGCAAACCGCTCGTACATCCGGAATAGATCTGCTACAAAGAGGCCTGCTTCTTCTCCGCCGGTACCCGCCCGAATCTCAATAATGGTATTTCTGTCATCATTCGGATCCTTCGGCAGCAGCATTACTTTCAGCGACTCTTCCATCTCGTCCCTGCTGTCCTGAAGCTCTTTCAATTCTGACTGAGCAATGGATTTTAATTCTTCATCCGATCCGTTAAGAATTTCAAGGTCATCCTTGATCTGCCCATACACATCCAGTAGCTTTTTCCCTTCGGTTACAATCGGGCCGAGATTCCTGTGTTCCCGGGCGATCTCTTTTAATGCGTCTGAGTCTGATATGACCTCAGGATCGGCCATAAGATTTTCCAGCTCATAATACCGGGCAATGACTGATTTTATTTTATCTTCCATGGTAATAATTCAAAGGCAAAACCATCCTAAAATAAAAATGACCCTTGGCTCCCGAATACGAAAGCTCAAAGGTCATTGATAGAATAGTTACTGAGTTTTTTTACCGTATTTCTTCTGGAATTTTTCAATACGTCCCGCTGTATCAACAAGCTTTTGCTTGCCGGTAAAAAACGGATGGCACACCGAGCAAATTTCGATACGCTGATCTCCTGCAGTGCTATACACTTCGAATGTGTTTCCGCAGGCGCAGTGAACACTTCCCAATTTATAATCCGGATGAATGTCTGCTTTCATGATTTCCTCCTGTTTAATTCAGTTGTTGTAATGCTGTTGTAATTCTGTTCATGCCGTCCTTGATGGTATCAGAACTCGTGGCAAATGAAAATCTTATATGCCCGGGAGCACCGAAGCCGTCACCGGGAACTGTAACCACGCGGGCGGTTTCCAGTAAATAATCACATAATTCAAATGAATCTCTGATGGCGCCCTTATCTGACTTTAGACCAATATAATGTGAAAAATCCGGGAATACATAAAAAGCGCCTTTCGGCTCTACGCAGGTTACATGCGGAATGTTTTGGATTAATTCCAAAATAAGCGCCTTTCTTTTTCTAAATGTTTCGCGCATTTCTGTCACTGCGGATTGATCTCCTGTCAGCGCCTCCACAGCAGCTTTTTGTCCGATGGAATTCGCACAGGAAGTCGCCTGTCCCTGAATTTTTGACATTGCCTTTATGATGGTTTCGTTTCCGGCTGCGTAACCGATTCTCCATCCGGTCATAGCATATGTCTTGGAAAGGCTCATGCAGGTCAGCACTTCCGCTCCGTAGGAATTCAGATTTTCTGTGCTGGTGAATTCGCCTTCATAGATAAGCCGTTCGTAGCATTCATCGGATATCACAACCCATTCGTTTTCCGAGGCCAGTTTCAAAAGTTTTTCCACCGCTTTTTCGGACCAAACTCCGCCTGTTGGATTCGATGGGGAATTCAGTATAACGCCTTTTATATTGCCGTTTATTTTAGAGTCAAGATCATCAAAGTCCGGCTCAAACTGCTTTTCAGGATTCGTAGCCACAATAATAGGTTCGGCATCCGACAGTGTAACAAATTCCGGGAAGGAAACCCAATACGGCGAAAAAACAATTACCTGATCGCCTTTTTGAAACAATGCCTGGCATGCAAGATAGAGGCTTTGTTTTTCACCGTTTGAAACCAAAATCTGATTCGGTGAATATTCAAGGCTGTTCTCCCTTTTGAGTTTTTCGCAAATTGCTTCCCTGAGGTCAATCATCCCGGCGCCGGAAGTATATTTGGTATGCCCTTCGTCCATAGCGTTTTTTGCGGCCGTACGGATATTTTCCGGTGTATTGAAATCAGGCTCTCCTACGCTGAAATTGACAATATCTATGCCCTGGGCACGAAGCTCAGCTGCTTTCGATGTCATATCGAGGGTAAAGGACGGCTTAACACGGTCAACCCGCGCAGCCAAAGAAATAGAGTTTGACATGTTTATAAGTTATGCTGTTTCTTGTGATATTCGTCTGAATTGAATTTATCGTCACCAGAAACTTTCGTTTCTTTTCGCCTGGGAGCGGGGCGGCGGCTCGAAGGCTTGCGCCTTTTTGGTTTTTGAACTTTGCCAGATAAATATTCATCTTCAACAATGTCAAACTCTTCGGATAATACTTTCTTTGGTTTGGCGATTTTTTTTGGTTTTGGCTTTTTGGGCGACGAACGGGGGCGAGGCTTGGGGACTTCATCAAGATTAACGATCTCAACTTCAGACTCTGTGACCATATCATTCTCTTCGGGTAGCGGTTCGCCGATTTTTTCCATTTCTTCCTTGCTGTATTGGAACATATCCGGATTGAACAAACCAAACAGTGCACCGTATCCGCGCGTAATACCGTTGCCTATTCCCATATAATTCGGAAGCAAGAAATTGGTTCTGAATTCACCTGTAAATGCTCCCCATCCGCTTTCGTCCACAGGTTTTGGGAAAAGCGAATTCAAGGCAACTTTTGTAAAAAGGTTTTCTTCAAGTTTGATGTCCATTTCCCGAGCTAAAAACACAATATTCTGCCCCAACAGGCGATTAAGATAATGCACCCGTTCCGCAGCATTTGGCAGAAAGCGGTAGCGTCCGCCGGTTGTCTGGTTCAGTCCAACCCAAGGAGTAATGAACCTGTACCGAATCAAACGTTCAATCGGCTGGAAATGATCGTCATGCAGTTCCTTTTCCGAATCGCTGACTTCGAATGTGATATTTCCAAAGTCAAGTGCTTCCATTTTTTCCACAACGGACAAAATTGGATCTACACCTTCTTTTACACCGACGAGATAAATTTGCTCGTTAAGTATTTTTACCTGAACCCGCGGATAGAGGAAGCGGTCCCTGTATTGCCCGTTCAGCATGGGGACAATTTCTTCATCAGGGAAAGTATCCATTATGACGCCTTTAACTTGGTAAGGTGTTTTTCTTACTGGTTTATCTGTATTCAGCCGCGCAGTAATTGTGCGGATGCCATTATTATTAGAATCCATGTTTATACCTCATTATTAACTTGCTACACTATGACTAAAGAGTCAATTTACGTTTATTGGCTCATAGTATCCAAAAATTCTTCATTCGTTTTACTTCGCTTAATGCGTTCCTGCAAAAACTCCATAGCCTCCACAACATTCATCTCATTCATCAGTTTTCTTAAAATCCACATGCGTGACAATACTTTTTTACCCAGTAGCATTTCTTCCTTGCGGGTGCCGGATCTGATCAGGTCAAAGGATGGGAAAATGCGTCTGTCCGATAATCTCCTGTCTAATACCAGCTCCATATTACCGGTGCCTTTAAATTCCTCAAATATCACCTCATCCATACGGCTGCCGGTATCAATAAGTGCCGTAGCAACAATCGTGAGAGATCCCTTTTCCTCGGTATTTCTGGCAGATCCAAAGAATTGCTTCGGTTTTTTCAACGCATTCGAATCAACACCGCCGGAGAGAATTTTTCCGCTGTGAGGAATAACAGCGTTGTGGGCTCTTGCGAGGCGCGTGAGGCTGTCTAGAAGAATGACAACATCATGGCCGTACTCTACCATTCGACGCGCTTTTTGAAGCGCCATATCCGCCACGGCAACATGCCTTTCTGGCGGTTCATCGAACGTGGAACTCACAACTTCTGCATCCACGTGCCGTTTCATATCGGTTACTTCCTCTGGGCGTTCGTCGATAAGCAGAATGAGCATTTTTGTATCCGGATGATTTTTCAGGATCGCATTTGCAATTTTCTGAAGCAGGATTGTTTTTCCTGTCTTCGGCTGCGCTACGATAAGACCGCGCTGGCCTTTCCCTATCGGCGCAATCAAATCCATGACGCGCATGGATAGGTTTTTTGGTCCAGACTCTAAAGTAAATTTTTCTTCGGGATAAAGCGGTGTAAGATTATCAAATAAGATCGTCCGCTTAACTTTTTCAACCGGTTCGCCATTTACTACATCAACTTTGAGCATAGCATAAAACCGTTCTTTAGCTTTTGGCGGACGAATCTCACCGGAAACTTCGTGGCCGGTGCGCAAACCGAAACGCTTTATTTGGGAAGGGCTGACATAAATATCGTCCGGTCCGGGAAGATAATTAAAGTCCGGACTGCGTAAAAATCCATACCCTTCCTGCAAAACTTCCAGCACACCGCGTGCGGTAACTTCGCCGTCCTTTTCTTTTTGGGCAGCTAATATTTGGACAATAAGCTCCTGTTTATTCAGGCTTGAAAAATCCTGAATATCGAGCTTCTCGGCCATTTGTGTAAGGTCGTTTATGTTTAACGCCTGTAATTCATTAACATTCATATATTACATACCTTTTTGAATTTTTTGGGTTTTCTATAGAAAACAGCTCTCGCGAGGAACTATCTAATGAGAGCCTTATAATGATAAGTTACACTATTTCCCCGCTTCAGCAAAAGAAAAATCAAATGCATTATAAACGTCTCCGGCAACATAATGAGACCCAAAAATGAGCAAACACTGGTTGTTGGTGACAAGACTTTTTCCATTTGTTAACGCTGAGCTAAAATCATCCATTTCAATCATTTCAACACCAAAATCTTGCATCTGGACCGCAAGGTGATTTGACGAACATAGTCCTACATTTGGTATAGTTGATGCTATAAGGGTGTCGAACCGGTCTTTCAATATTTCGGAAACCTGCGATATGTTTTTTCCTTCTTTTAATACCATAACACCAATTGGCTGTTTATCATAGGCAGCTTCTATTGTGCGCAATACAGCGCCGATACTTTGTGGATTGTGAGCGACATCGTAGTAACAGTCAGGGTTTGAGGATATTTGCTCCATCCTTCCGCGCCAAACGGTTTTTCGGAGACCGTTTCTAATCTTGCTTGGAGTTATAGCCGAATCAAATGCTTTTACCGTTTCAATGGCAAGTGCCGCATTTTCAAGCTGATGACTTCCTGACAAAGAAATGGAGTATTCCTCATCACGATAGGTAAAGTGATTCCATTTTGTGCCCTTTTTATTTACAATTACATTATCGATAACGGTGAGCGGAGCATCGTTTTCTATGGCAATTTTGGCAATTTCATTCATTGGTGCGCCTTTTTGCTGAGATACAAAAACAGGGATTCCAGGTTTAATGATGCCGGCTTTTTCTCGAGCGATTTCCTCAATTGTATCACCCAGCCTTTCGCAATGATCCAACCCGATAGATGTGATAACAGCTTTATCCGGAGTTAGAACATTGGTTGAATCCAGCCTCCCTCCCATGCCTGTTTCTACAACGGCGATATCCGTATTATTTCTACTGAAATACCAAAACGCCATTGCTGTGGTCGTTTCAAAGAAAGTGGATTCAATATCTGAAATATCATTCTTGAATTCTGAAATAAATGCCGCTAAATCTTCATCCTGAATACAATCCCCGTTTATCGAAATCCTCTCGTTGAAAGCAATCAAATGCGGCGAAGTATACACTCCGGTTTTATATCCTGATTCCTGCAAGATCGATGCGATAAATTTTGCTGTTGAACCTTTTCCGTTCGTCCCCGCAATATGGATTGACCTAAAATTGCGATGAGGATTCCCGCAGGCGGAAAGCAGCCTTTCTGTATGCTCAAGGCCCAGTTTAATTCCAAAGCGCTGGAGGCCGTAGAGGTAATCTAAGGTGGGCTGAATATCAGTGGATTGAGACGGTAGAGACATGCTCTATATTGGATCCGAGAAACTGCCGCGCCAACCCTTCAAATCGAAGCGGAACATCAGTGACATAACAATCCAGGGGTCCTGTAGATTTGTTTTCGGCAATAAGATCATTTTTAGATAAAACTCGTTTGACTTCCATCGCCACCGCCTCCGCAGAATCGATCAGTGTTGTGCCGTTGTTAGCGGCGGACTGAATAATTTCTTTCAGCAAGGGGTAATGGGTACAGCCCAAAATAATTGTATCAACGCTGTCCGCATTCATTCCTTTCAAATATGTGTCGGCAACAAGTTTCGGGACATCACCTGTCGTCCATCCTTCTTCCACGAGAGGAACAAACAGCGGACACGGCTGATTTAATACAATAACATTTTCGTTCTGATTCTTTAGTGCGGTTTCGTAAGCGTTAGATTCAATGGTTGCCACAGTTCCGATTACACCTATATGACCATTTTTCGATGTAGTTATTGCCATGCTCACACCGGGCTCAATGACCCCAATGACCGGAATTGAAAATGCATCCTGCAATACACCCATTGCCTGAGAGGAAGCAGTATTACACGCAACAACGATTACTTTACACCCTTTTCCAGATAAAAATGCGGTGATTTCCGTTGAATAAGATTCGATCAGTTTTTTGCTTTTATTGCCGTAAGGAACGCGTGCTGTGTCTCCCAGATACATAATAGATTCTGACGGAAGCAGGGATTGAAGCGCCTTTACTACTGTTAAGCCTCCAAGCCCGGAATCAAATACGCCGATAGGACGGTTGTCTGCCATGGCTATCCTTCGGCCAAAACTTTTTCCCGAGATTCTTTAAACATCAAAATTGCGGAATAAATCCCCTGCGCAATTTTTTGTCTGTATTCAGGTTTTTTCATATTTTTTTCCTCAACAGAATTTGATAGGAATCCTGTTTCAATCAGCACATTCGGCATACTTGCGCCAATCAATACATAAAACCCCGCCTGCTTTACGCCTCGATTTGGTGAGGATAATCTTTCGTCCAGCTCAGATTGAATGAACGCTGCTAAATCTTCGCTTTCTTTTAAGAACATACTTTGTGCCATGGTTGCCATAATTAGACTTTCACCTGTGAGTCCTTTAAATTTATTGCCGGGCCTGTCTTCCAGCTTTATTACGGCATTTTCTCGGGATGCTACAGCAATTGCGTCATCCGTTTTCCCGGGCCTGAGAAGATAAGACTCAAATCCTCTTACGCGGCGGTTCGGGTTTGCATTAACATGAATGCTGACAAAAATTTTTCCGTTGGCTTCATTTGCGATTTGAGTTCTCTTTTCCAGCGGAACGAATATATCTTCATCCCTCGTCAGCACTACGCGGATTTTGGTGTTTTTTTCGAGCATAAGCGCTACTCGTTTTGCAATATCCAGCGTTATATCCTTTTCCTTCGTTCCTTTTCGGCCAACCGTTCCGCCGTCTTTCCCGCCGTGCCCTGCATCCAGCACAACCGTATCAAGTCGCCATCTGTCCCGTACATCTTTGATTCTTTCTGCACTTTTTGACAATGGGGTTCGAAGTGTAATCACAATTTCACTAGGATTGTTCCCTTGGTACACCTCATGCCCTTCAATTTGCGAACGAAGATTAAAGGCCAGCTGAACAGACTCATTCAACTGATCTACGGTTACATGTCTTACTACACCCCGTGTTTCGCTTCGGATAATTTCAGAGCTGTCTACCACTCCGCCCGTTATCGTCAAATAAAACCATCCGTTGTCATGAACAAAAGAGCTGATATTTTTTTCAGGAAATTTTTCTCTTGTATGTACACGCAGAATGGTGCCGTTTGCTTTTTCATCGATAGTCAAACCTGTAATATTGAATTCAACTTTATCAATGTCTAACAATTCCTTCCGCGCATCATAAATGATTCGCGGCATAATCGTTCTTCTCAAAATCAGGAAAAACGGTTCTGCAGGAAGAAATAAATCATCATCTTCTATCTTTACTGATGTTGGCAGGTGGTATACAATTTCATCAATTATAATGAAGCTGGTTTTCCCGGATATTTTTAATCTGTGGTCCATGATATACAGAACCATTTTGTTCCGTTCAGTATTTAGGAAGGGGTCACGCATTCCCATCATCCTGGAAATATCTTTTGCTGAAACGTAGGTTCCCGGTCCGTTCGGAAGTGTTCGCAATTCGTCTTCTGTCTGGTTAATGCGGTTCAGAACACGAATGGATGCCTGGCCAGCAGATTGAAACAGCATTAAGGCTGCTATAAATGATAAAATTTTGTAATTCATCGGGATGAAATTATTGGTCAATACCGCACGGAGCAAGAAAGCAAATTATACTGAGGCCCTAATAAATACGCCTACGGATTTCTTCGGAGATCCTGTAGCGTTAGATTCGCCCCATATCACCCTGAATCTTATTCCGCTGTACCATCCGCGCTTGGTATTGTACGCAACTTTTATTCCGGCGGAAGTCGCGTTCCGTGAATACATGGTGGACCTCATTTCTCCGGGAAGGTTAATATCCCAGAAATAAATTCTCGAACCAAAATCATCCACATCTGTGTAGACGGCATCCAACTCCGAATACCAGTATTGCACTGTACACCACAATCGCGCTGAAACTCCTCTTCCGATGATTTTTTTACCTTCGCTTTCAGCGGCGGTCTCCTGTACCTGAATCCTGAATTTTACCAAAGAGTTTATCTTTTGATCATAAACGGCTTTCAATGTTTGCCGTTGAGAGTTGCTAATGACAGCGGGGGTGATATATCCCGGATCATCCTCGATTGTTTTTCTTTCACGAGACCACTGAAGCCTTGTTTTGATGCGTTTGCTATTCCAAATCCACCTTATTCCTGATTCAAAGCCGGATTCAGGGGATACAAAGCTGTTGTCTGCAGTTATTTTACTGAATAAATCTCCGTACAATACGACCGTGTTTTGAGGCCAGCCAAATTTAAGAGATTGGAAAACGCCTCTTTCGCCCTGATTTTTCGATGACCATTCCGATACAGGATTGGATCTAAATGCCTCAAATCCGCTGCTGTAATACCTTCCGTGAAGTAAATATCGGAATAGTTTATAGTTGATGCCGTATCCGGCTATGGCAGCATAACTGTTCTGATGGCCTTTAGCCAATTCCGTAAAAAAATGAGACATATTTTGTTGTCTGGAAAAATAAATAGAGCCCGATTGGCGATGAAGTTTAGACTCTCCGCCGGCCCATGACGATTCCGAAAAAATGGCTCCGGAAGTGAAAGCGTCAGATTTTGTCTCCCAAACAACAGTAAGCGATGATTCATTTAAGCTTGGGGATTTTTCTTGCGTCAGGGAATGAATGCCTGTTTCATTTACTTTTAACAATCCCGAAGAATCAATGGTGCCGTCCCATTGATTGTATCCTAACGAAACAGTCCATGATCCGTATGGCGAGTCAACAGAAATGCCAGTACCTCTCGTTCTCCAAAATTCATGGGAAGATTTATACGGTTTTAATCCTGTGCCATTCCTCTGAAGTGCCGACAATACATCAAATCCGCGGCGCGGCGGAGAATTCCGCCAGGATGCTAATCCATATCCTGCCAAAACTTGATGGTCGCCTATAATCCATTTTGTTGTCTGGGAATATTGCTCAATGTAAAAGGATGCATAATCCAGCATATTTCTTTCGTTTGGATCGCGCTCAAAAAGAAACCCGACATGGATGTCTCCAAATTCCATTAATCCCTTCCATCTATAACGGATATCATCGGAAGCTGCCATCATTTGTTCTACATGCACACTGCGCACCAAATCCATTTTTGAAACATTAAGACGATGCAATATATCAGACAATTCTGAAGAGATTGTTTCTTCTTTCAGGATATCAGTAGGTTTATCGGAAATTGAATAGCTCTCAAGCAATGATGCGTCCTCAATCGAAAAGAACGATACTCTGGACAGAAGAAGTAAATTCAATTGGCTGAGCCCAGTGCCATTGAGAAAAACATCTTGTAGAAGGATAAGGTCTTCTTCTGATACCGGGTCTTCTTCATCCCGATCAAATTCCGCGGAAATATCCGAAACAGATTGGGCAACAAGAAATGGGTCAGTCAGCGGAAAAACCCAAGCCAAACCAATGAGAAAGGCCAAGCTCAGGATGCGTAGACGCTCCATAATAAAGTCCTACATTTTTGATATAAACGGAAATTCCAGCAGTTCCTTGACCGGGATTAGAAATAAAACCGCTCGATATACTCAGCCATGGGAACACTTTATATTCTGTTCCAAATTTGAACCTGCCAGAATATTCGGTATCCTGCTCCCAACCAAAAACAGTAATTAATTTTTCTGAAGGTGAGATCAAACACTCCGTATAGATGACCTGAGGAAGCGGTTCTTCTGTTTTGCCAATGGATGGCGCATTGATATTCTGCAGCGCGCCGGACCATGTTAAATATTCATTAATTGACATTTGCCAAGACCCGGTTATCCCAAAGGCAGAAGCGGAACCATAATTTTTTATAACCAAATTATATACTGTAATGCTTGCTCCCACAAAAAAATTACTTTTTACAGCCGATCCTGATGCAAAATAAAATATAGATTCACGATACAGAGCGTTGCCAAATTGTGAAAAGCCAGCATCAGCTGGTGTATCAAACAGTGTAAATTTTACATTCCCGGATTGGTGGCTTAAATCTTTCAGCCCGAATCTGTTCCCCCAATTTATCGATCCGCTTATCGATTCCAATTGAGCTAATGATGACGGAGTAATCATGGCGTTATTCCCTCTGGGATCGAGATTAAAGGCGATGTACCCCATGCTGGCGGAACGGGGTGAATGTGGTAAATGATCAAATGCCGCCCAAAGCGGTACAATAAAAACGATTAGTAACTGAATAAAAACCCTAAATGGTCGGCAGGGAAAGGACATAATTGTCCGTCGAGGTTTTTGCTAATAAACTAATGCGCCCCGCATTTGCGGGGCGCAAAAGCGTATTTACCTGATAAGGTTACTTTTTATACCAGGTCACAATCAGGACTAGCGCTAGCAATCCAGCCAGTCCTGCATCACCGAATTGGGCCATAAGTGCCCCAATTCCGCCAATTACCCCGAAGTAATCATTAAATAAAATTCCGATGACTATTCCGAGGACTAGCAGTTTACTCAGTAGATCGGTGATATCACCAATCCACCCAGTGATGGTGTTAAAGGCGTTCTTCATGTATTCCTCCTAAGGGATTGCTCAGGAAACTGGGCCCCAAAAGAGGGCCCAGCGAACTTTCCTGATGATTATAGGAATGAAACAAGAAGTAACAGTGCCAACAGACCGGCAAAGCCTCCATCTAGGAATGCTCCGACGAGGTCTATGATTCCGCCTACCGGATCAAATCCGGTCGGGTAGATGATGTTCGCAAAAACGAACAGAACTACAAGCCCTTTAATCAGGCTTACAACTCCACCTACTACACTGTTTACGGTTGAACTGACATCAGCCATGTTGTTCCTCCTTGGTTGGTTTAATGTGAAACGGGGACAGCTATCCCGTCCCCGTTCTTTATTATGATGGTATGTGGTTCATTCATCATTGGGTTATTATTACCCTTCATGCAAATTTAAGGACAATTGTAAATAAATCAATATTTTTCTTATTACCTTTATTGTTGCAGTAAAAATTGAATTTAAATTGATGTTTTCTCGTCGGGAGACAGTTGACGAATGCAATTTATACGGAATTACGCGCTCCCTTAACCACTGCATATATGACCTGGAATCTCACCAAGAAATAGCTGGTAAAAAGGCTGTTTAAAATTGATACGAATAATCCAGTAAGTGGATTGAAAATCAAATATCCCTTGATTGAATGGATCCAATCTCCTCCTAAATGTTTTTTATACTTAGGATAAGCATTAATTAGACGAGGAAAGTTATTTTTTCCGTAATGTTCCATTGTTCTGCAAAAGTCAGCAAGGCTACGCTGATGGTGGTGCTCACTGCATGCCTTGGATGAGTATCTCAATCCATTTGGATATGATTCCCAGATGCGGATTGCAAGATCGGTGTCTTCTCCGCCGTATGACGTATAATTCTCATCAAAATATCCCACTTTTTCTAATATATGGCTTCTTACAGCAGTATTGTTAAAAAGAAACCACTGAAATCCCAAAGATTCATTTTCTTTAAACTGTCGAGCACCTCGAATGGGCGAGTAAAAATAATGATCGAGTTTATTTGGTTTCACACCGTTTGGAAGTTTGCAATCCCCTATAATCCCGACGACATTCTCATCTTCAAGACGAAACTGAAATGTTTCAAGCCATGTTGGCTCAACGGTCATATCGCTGTCAAGAAAGCATAGAATAGATCCGGCTGACGATCGAATCCCAGTATTTCTCGCTGCAGAAAGACCGCTATTCCTTTCCATTGATTTAATAATAACATTAGGATAATCTGAAAATTCCATAATCCTGTCTTTTGTTTTGTCCGTGGATCCATCATCAACAACAATCACTTCATAACTGCTTCTGTCTAAAGACTGGCTTAATACACTCTTCAAGCAATTGTCAATTTTATCCTCAACATTATAGCATGGAATAATGACAGAAAATTTGATATCGCTCATAAAAGCCAGCCTTTTTCATTATAATAATTGTATAAAACATCGACTGTTTGGCGGTAATCGTGCTTTTCCACAACCCAATCTCTTCCTTTTGTTTTATGCTCTAGGATTAGTTCAGGATGCTTTAGCAATTTCTTTAATTCTGAATAGAGTGATTCGGCTGTTACATTAACGAACGGGTGATCGGGAATAAAGTCCACATAGTCAGGCACCAATTCTGTAACGCAGCATAATCCCATTGATAGAGCTTCCACAGAATTCATGCCGTATCCCCATCCTCCTCTATTGTGTACTTGGTCAATTAGTATATCGCAGGATTGTTTTTCATAGAGGACCTCATCGTTGGGAAGATTTTCGAGCAGTACAAATTCAATGCCTTCTTCCTCTTCAAGACGCCGGCAAACCGGGATAATACTGTCGCTGCCTTTATAATACCTATCTGTTGGTGCATGGCAGATTCGTATCGGATTGCCCAATTCAAATTTTGATTCAAATTGAGACGTATCAAACGGTAGAAATAAATAGTTGATATCCGGATGCTTACCAAGTAAATCCAATTCGCTTGTAAGATTCAGATTACTGCATCCATCAATTACCGGAACCACTCCCCGCGTTCTCAAATCCTGTCCATGATATGTGCAAACAATCGGAATGCCCGCTTCTGAAAGCTTTTTGGCGAATCGTCCATCTCTGTAAAATTCCAACCCCCATTCCAAGTGCACAATGTCAAAATCCATTAAATTATAGTTTTCAATTGCCGGCTCTATCTTGAAATGCCAAACCCAATCCCGGAATTGGAAATAAAGTTTTTCCAGGCCGGAATTGGGTGTCCATGTCGGCGGAAAACCTGCCCGCTCTTCATAATCTCCTGATCCGCCTCTCACCTTCTTGTAATACTTATGCCGCCATTCCCGGTACCATTTATCAGACGCGACCAATGGAAGATTTAAGCAAATACCGGAATCATACTCGCCCCATGCCGGATAGAGTGTAATAAAGGTGCATTTATTACCTTTTGCTTCATGTGCTTTTTTCCACAGGGAAAGAGTGCCTACAGTATTCTCCGGCGATATGTACAAAATATTCATCGATTTAATTGTTCGAAAACTTCAAGAAATGTGTTTTCAACTTTTCCCCAATGCTGTTTCTCTTTAATGAGTTTTTGGCCCTTCCCAGTCAATTCGTTGTAAAGAATATCAGAATCCAAAATAGCGATTATTCTTTCCGCTAGATCTGCTATGTCATTCGGCGCTGCATATAATATGCTGTCCCTTGCGTGATGGCGAACAGGTTTAAGGTCGGTTGCAACAACTGCGCATCCGGATGCCATGTATTCAAACAATTTCGTAGGAGTGTCGAACCTAACGCGCGGAGAATCCAAAGACGGAATCACTCCAACCTTTGCCTCTGACATCATTCGCCAAACTTCCTTATGCGGTATTTCATCCAATAATTGAATTTGGTTTGAATTTCGGGATATTTCTTTTTTTAACTCGTTCCTGTATTCCTCTGTTTTCGCCGGACCCAGCAGCATCAGCTCCGCGTCAGGATGTGCTTTCAACACCAGCCTGAATGCTTGGATTAAAATATCAATTCCCCTGTCCTCACTCAGTAATCCCTGATAGAGGATTTTCTTTCCGGATCTTTCCCCATACTCTTCTGGTAAAAATGACAGCAGTGGGAAATTGGGAACAACAGTCGTAGCTAAGCCGGTTTTTTCGTACCTGTTAATTTCAAATGACGGATTTGCCAGAATTACATGATCTACATATTTCAGGTTTCGTTTTTCGTAATAATACAATCCCGTGTTGATGAGCTTTTTTATTATTCCTTTTCTGGAAGATACCGTATCCCACATCGCTATTAGTGTGTCATGCACATCATAAAGAATTTTTGATTCTGCAGATTTTTTTACGTTTCTCGCCATTGAAAGAAGTTCAAACTCGTGGATATGAACGATATCAGGCTTGGTTTGAACAAGTTCAGCCTCCACAAGTTTGGCAAATGTCCTGACGGAGTTTTCCGAGCGTGGGAAATTTGAATGCCTTAGTCCGCTTTCTGACAGATTCATGTCTCCGTCAAACCGAGTAAAATATTGGATCTCATATCCTGCCTTGAGTAATGATTTGATTTGACGATGGTAGATACGTTCATCGTCCGGGCGGTGTCCGCAAGATACAACAGCAATCATTTTGATTTCCCGAACAAAAGCTGACGATCACTGCTGTCTGCGACTAGAAAAAGCCATATGACCGGGAATAATGCTGTAGCCGCAATTTTGACAGGATATGTTTGCGGAAGCCATAATATTCCTCCAATAAATATGACAGGGAGCAGAAGTCCCAACAGATTCATCGGAACTGGGTAGACCGATCTTGATTTCAGGAAAATAACTGCCGCCATGATTATATGCGCCAACGCAGTGGCCCACGCGGCTCCCAGCGCTCCGTATTTGGAAATGAGGATAATATTCAGAATAATATTTGATCCTGCGCCTACTGCACGAAACGCCGGCACCCATTTGGTTTGGTCTTTTAAATAAATTCCGGGAAGCTGCAGCACATAAAATCCGAAGAAATAATACCCAAGCAAAATGACAGGGATAATTTCTGCGCTGCTCCAAAACGACTCTCCTATAATGGCAATCCCTCCAATGCTAACCTGAATAACGTCTTCCACCCAGATCGTGAGCAGCACCATAAAGAATCCGGATAGTCCTAAGAAATACTTTGCTGCACGGGAAAAATCAACTTCGGCATTTGGTTCTTTTCCTCGCTTCAGAAAATACGGCGTCCAACCCATATTGAATCCCATAACCAAAAGCAGTCCGAACATTCCGAGTTTATATCCTGCAGAATAAAGCCCCACCGTTTCTGTGCCCGAAATCCATTCCAATAAATACCTGTCAGACAATTCCATGATCATGCTGAAAAATCCGGCCGGTAAGAATGGCAGACCAAATCTGATAACTTTTGAAAAAACATCGTTGTTCACCGATTGAAAAGAAATGCGCTTCAATAGAATAGGAAGTGTCATTGTCAGCATCGAGCCCGATGCAATCAAGTTGCCGATGAGAACGCCTTTAATTCCAAAACTCATGTGGACTACCAGATAATAATTAAGTCCAAGAGTAAGCATCACATTCGTCAAATTGACACCGACAAAAAGGCCTGGCCTGCCTTCCGCCCGAAGAACTAGTGCGGCTATGTTCCATAGGCAGTCAAAAAACATGATGCCGGCTATGATCGCGATGAGATCCGGTTCATTTACACTAAGGATTAAAGGCGAAAGAGATGTGCGGAAGGCATATACCAATCCGGAAAAAATCAGCGACGAAACAATTTGTAAAACAACAACGGTAGATAAATATGATTCGGATTCTTTTTTGTCTTCCGCCTGAACGTAAAATTTCATTAGTGCCGAGTCCATCCCGTACCGATACAAAATAAGGGCAAAGCCGATAAAGGCATAGGCAAGGGATATGATGCCGTACTCTTCCTGTGTGAAAACATTTGTATAAAGCGGAAGCAGAAGAAAGGTGACAAGCCGAGCCATGATGTGGCCGATGCCGTAGGTAAGCGACTGTTTACCCAGTAATTTTACTGACACAAAATTTCCTTATCTACGAGGTAAACATTAATTGAATGGTATCACGAAAAACACCGCTTGCGCCGAAATTTTCCTTAAAACGGGCCAGTCCGCGGTTTGGATCGCCATCCACGGTAAATGTCCCAAAATCAAACGTCTGTATTCCATTCTGAATCGCCCAGCAGAAAATGGAATAAAACAGAAGATTAATCGGACGATAATCCTGAAATGATTCATCGTGGCTGATGTAAAACGCAAGTGCGGCATTTTCCTTCACAATAAAATTCACAACCCCTGCAATCATTTTATCTTCAAGGAACGCACCAAACAGGTTGATCTTTTTCGGATACATTGCCGCAAGTGACTGCAATTCCTTGAGGGTATGCGTCGGAGAAACTCCGTGGCGGATGTTCAGGTTTTTTTCGAGAATAGTGTAAAACATTTCCCAATCATCGCTTTGCCGAACTCTAACCCCTGATTTTTCTGACTTTCGCATGGCAGTCCGATGAGACGGTTTAAAATTTTTCAGGATCGCTTCTTCGGAATTTGCCAGTTGCAATACACTCGTCACATTTCTGTGGACATACTCAAACCCTTCTGCCATAAGGGAATACTCCATGTATTCCGACGGCGACTTGAGGTAAATGGTCGGAGGAAGCGTTATCCAAATGCCGTCAAATCCTTCCGTTTTGGCATAGGCAATCAATGATGATGATATATCCTCGGTATCTGCAAACGCGATTCCGCTCGGCACCACCACCGAGCCCATGGATGATCCCGGATGTGAAACAAGCATCCTGCCGGAATCCGTTTCCACGTCAGCCGCAGGAAGCAGTGCAATTGGGTTGCCTTTTTTCAAGAATATCAAGCTCCGGTCCTTAAAGCGGTCGGAGGGATGATAGCTTAGAAATTTCCTCGTATGGAACAAGGTGCCGTTATTGGATTCTTGTACGAATGTATCCCACAGCTCCGCGTCCCTCTCGTAATATGTCTCAATATGCATTATTTGTTCTGAATGAAACTAAAATTACCGGCAGTCGGTTCCACAAACAAACGGTTGTTTCAATCTGACTTGTATCTCGGGGACATCCCCATTAATTTGATATCTTCAGTAAAAGCAATCAATGGCAGATATCAGCATACAGACCATAAAAGCGCGATCCATTCTGGATTCCAGAGGCAATCCAACGGTGGAAGTGGATGTAACATTGTCTGACGGTTCTCTCGGTAGAGCCGCCGTCCCGTCCGGCGCTTCCACGGGAACCCATGAGGCGGTAGAGATTCGGGACGGAAATCCGGATAAATATCTTGGCAAAAGCGTTGATACAGCCGTTCAAAATGTAGAAACACATTTGTCCAGCGCTTGCATAGGCCTCGATCCAAATAACCAAAAAATCCTTGATTCCGCATTAATTGAAGCCGACAGTACAGAGAACAAATCGAATCTTGGTGCCAATGCAATTTTGGGTGTTTCCCTTGCCGCGGCAAAAGCAGCGGCGGCGAGCAAGGGTGTTTCTTTGTTCGTTCATCTGCAAACCGGAAACGACAGCCTGCTTCCTATTCCCATGATGAACATTTTAAACGGCGGATCGCATGCAGACAATAATGTGGATATACAAGAATTCATGGTTTTCCCCGTACATGCCAAATCTTTTTCCGAGGCGCTTCAGTGCGGCACTGAGATTTTTCACCATCTGAAATCCGTATTGAAATCCCGCGGATTAAATACAGGCGTAGGTGATGAGGGCGGTTTTGCGCCAAACCTATCATCCAATGCACAAGCAGTTGAAGTTATTTTAGAAGCTGCTCAAAAAGCGGGATATCCGGATATTTCTTTGGCGCTGGATGTAGCAGCAAGTGAAATCTATCGGGATGGGAAATACCAGTTACTGTCCGAAAACAAGTCCCTTTCTTCTGAAGAAATGATTGACTATCTAAGCGATCTCGCGAATCAGTATCCGATAATCTCAGTAGAAGACGGGCTTGCGGAAGATGACTGGAACGGCTGGGGCTTGTTAACTGAATCATTGGGAGACAAAATTCAAATTGTCGGAGATGACCTTACGGTAACAAATCCAAAGCATCTCAAACGCGCCATCGATGAAAAATCTATGAATGCAATTTTAATTAAGCTGAACCAAATCGGAACACTGACGGAAACGTTGAGTGTCATAAAACAGGCGAAAGAAGCCGGATTCGGAACCGTCATTTCACATCGCTCAGGCGAAACAGAGGATACAACTATAGCGGATGTGGCTGTAGCGGTAGGCGCAGGACAAATTAAAACAGGATCGGCATCGCGGACGGACAGAACGGCAAAATACAATCAGCTTCTTCGGATTGAAGAAGAATTGGGTTCCCGCGCGGCATTCCCCGGAATAGATGTTTTAGGGAAATTATGAGGAAACGCCCAAAAAGGAAGCGGTCTCGCGCGAAAGGATCGGCCGATCTTCAGCGTAAAATAATCCGTTCTTTTCTTATTCTCGGCGGAATTGCGCTGCTTATCATATTCATTTTCGGCGACCATGGAGTGCTGCAGCTCTACCATCTTCGAAATGAGCGGGCAAAGGTACAGGCTCAGATCAATGAACTTCGGGAAAAGCGGATACATCTTGAGGGCGAAAAACACAGGCTGGAAACGGATTACGAATATATCGAACAACTTGCCCGAGAAAAATTCAGGATGGCAAAAAAAGGTGAAAAGGTATTTAAGGTAATCGAAAAAGATTCGGGGTCTTAAAACCCGAGAGAAAAATAAATTCTGTCTCCGCCCATTTTTCCTGTACACATTAACTCCACACCTTTCGGCTTGGACTTGAAGTCATAGATCAATTCTGCTGTTACTGATTTATTCGGCTTGATGATGGCGAGGTCCTGATGTTTCCCCTCAAATGGATTCAGCTCGCCTTTTTTGCCGCCCGACGAATTCAATTTCAATAAAGCCATTGCGGAAAAATCGAGGTCTTTCGATTTATGCACATTGGACACCTTCAGCTTCAATTTTATCCGCTTTCCGTCTTTATCTGCACTTATGAGCTGAAATTTTGCATTATCCGCCAACTGATCCTCTCCGACAGCCAATGCTACCCGTCCCTCTTCCAGGGACTCAATGGGAATATAAAATTCCAGTGTTGCTTTGATGAATTTGCCGGACCGGTCTTTTTTCAGCTTGATGACTTTTGCGCCGGGGAACAACTGTCCTGCTGCAGATTTTTTGTCAACCCTGGGTGTGGGGTAGACTGATGTTTTTTTGATTACTTCTGTTTCCTGCGCCTGCAGAAAACAGCTGATAAATAGTATTTTCAATGTATTTCGTATCATGGCGATTTTTACGGATAAATGAATTCGACTTCCTCTTTCAAATCTTGATGAAGGCTTTTCCCCACAGGACAAGCATGAGCTGCATGTTCTAATTTTTTTCTGTCTTTTTCGCTGATGCGTTTTGAAAAATAAATTTTGATTTTGACCTCTCCGATACGTCTTGGGTTTACTGACATTATTTTTTCTATTTCTGCTGTTGTTTCATCCATCTCTATATCGTTTCGTCTTGCAACAATTCCCATTACGGTGATTATACATGATGCCAATGCGGTAGCGACTAAATCAGTCGGAGAAAAAGCTTCACCTTTCCCTTCATTATCCACAGGTGCATCGGTAATGATGGTTTTCCCGGATGCCAAATGGGTTGCTTCCGTTCTTAAGTCGCCTTTGTAAACCACTTTCGAAATCATGCTTTCAATCTCTTGAGGTATTGATTTGCGGATCAATTAAAGAGTAAGCGTGTTCGTTTTGATAAAAGCATCTAAATATATTTCAACGCGCCTGTTTTTTGCCCTCGCATCCGCAAGCTCTCCGTTTTCGTTCTGCAGGCCAGTAATTTCTACAGCCGGGCGAAATTCTCCGTATCCCATTGCAGAGAATTTACTCTGGGATATACGAGAAAAATCGCTGAGCAACTTAACAATATTTAAAGCGCGCGATGTGGAAAGATCCCAGTTTGATTGAAACTTGGCATATTGGGGCAGTTGCAAATCGTCTGTATGCCCTTCGCATCGTATTTCCACATTTAAGTAACCGCCCCGGTTTTCAATGGCTGTAAGCAGGTTGTTATATCTGTCATCTTCATACACATTCAGAACTTTCGAAACACGGATAATGCCGCCGATTTGGCGCAAAAGCGGATAAACCAAAGGCTGCACTTCATCATCCATTGATTGAAAGAGCCTGCCGCTGGCCATCGTGATTTTAACGCCCTTGGTAACCCTATCTACAGATACATAGGATGATTCCACATTTTCTTTCAGTTCTATATACGTTTCGTCCAGCAAGAGGTTAATGACCCTGTCGATATGTTTTTCTGCATCATTCAGGATGACCAAGAGCAAAATAAAAAAGGTCAGAAGAAGTGTAACAAGATCGGCGTACGTAATGGCCCAGG
>JASLML010000010.1 GCA_030746535.1 Fidelibacterota bacterium | reverse complement strand
ACGTTTAGCTCATCCATAATGACATCGCTGTGCGCCTTCAGAAATCCTGCCGCATGTTCATCCTCAGAATGGAAAATCAGCGCCCTCAGCGGCTGGCGGATCTTGATGGATGAGCGATTCCGCGCAGAACGCCCCAGTTCCACCGCTTTTTTGATAGCACTCACCTCATCCAGCAATGCTTCATCAATAAAGGATGTATTGCTTTTCGGAAAATCGCAGAGGTGTACGCTTTCCGGAAAATCCTTTCGGCCGGAAATCAAATTCGCGTACATGTCTTCCGCCACAAACGGCAGCGCAGGGGCAAGCAGTTTGGCAATACTCAGCAGCACTTCGTATAGGGTGTGATAGGCGGCTTGCTTATCAGAATCATCTTCCGTCTTCCAAAATCTCCGCCTGTTTCTTCGGATATACCAATTGGATAAATCTTCGATAAAATCATCAACCGCTTTGAGATATTTATCATGTTTAAATGTTTCAAGATGCGCTTCAGCGTCCCTAATCAAAACGTGCAGTTTAGATAGGATCCATTTATCCAGAAGCGTTAACTCACAATCATCCAGAGTGCCCTTGCCAGGGTCAAAACCGTCCACTTCCGCGTAGGTGCAGAAAAAGGAATACGAATTCCATAAAGTCAGCAATTTTTTCCGGACTTCATCAGCGGTGTGGTATCCGAACAATAAATTCTTTTCCACGTTCTGGCGGATGTACATCCACCGCATAACATCCACGCCCATTTTTTCCGCCGCATCGTCAAACCAGATCGCATTCCCGGCGCTTTTATGCATTTCTTTTCCGTGCTCATCTTTTACCAAAGCATGGCCTAAAAGCGTCTTGAACGGCGGCGATTTTTCCAGTTCTGCCGACATAGCAAGCAGTGAATAAAACCAGTTCCGGAACTGCCCCGGAAAACATTCGGTTACAAAATCTCCCGGAAACCATTCTTTCCAGTATTCTTTGTCCTCTAAATAATTGAGCGTGGAAAAAGGAACAATCCCGGCATCCAGCCACGGATTGCCGACATCCTCAATTCGCGTTCCGATGAGACCGGTTTCCGGATGCTTGATTTTTACATGGTCAATCCACGGCCTGTGTGGACTGTTTCCATTAAATTTTTCCCATCCTTCCACGGCCAATTCTTCCAATTCTTCTCTGGAACCGACTACATAAAATGATCCGTCTTCGAAGGTCCAAATAGGCAGCGCCAGTCCCCAAAACCGCTTTTTGGAAATCATCCAGTCTCCCATATTATCGAGCCATTCGTGCTCTCTGTCTCGGCCCCATTCCGGCATCCATTCAATTTGATCAACGACCTTTTTTATATCCTCCCGCCAGTCCATATTGATGTACCACTCTTCCACAAGCCGGAAGACAAGTTCATCTCCGGAGCGCCAGCAATGCGGATACACATGCGGATACTCTTCCACATGCACGAGGAAGCCGCGCTCTTTTAAGTCGGCGATAATTGCGTCGGTTGTTTCAGGATCGGTGGCAAGCTTTCCGGTCAGCCAGCCGAATTTTTCGATAAATTTTGATTCCTCGTTCAGAGGCGCAAGATTTACAAAACTGAATTTTTTGCCAATCTTGTGATCAATATCTCCGCAGCCCGGCGCCATATGAACGAGTCCCGTTCCCTCACCAGCAACAACAATGTCATTCCCGACGCTGTCTTTGCCCGGATCAATAACACGGTGCTGCGAAGCCGCCGAAGCTTCGCCTAAATCGTCATTCACAAACGGCCATCCTCCTGCTTCCATCTGTGCTTCCAATTCGTCAAACGGCCCATCATATTCCAAGTCTACAAGGTCCGATCCTTTTACAGTTTCCAATACTTCGAATCCGCCTCTTTCCTTGAAGATCTGAGAAATCGTCTTCAGTTTTGGAATGCCGTCCACCCATTGCTTTTTATCCTTGAACTGCTTCTCCAGTCGCTGGAATTCAAGATTTTCATCCGCGAAATAATATACCGAATCATCGGATGATTTGATCTTTACATAATCCAGCGATCCGTTGATACCAACCGCAACATTTGATGTCAAAGTCCACGGAGTCGTCGTCCAGATCAGCAGATATTCGTTATCCCTTTTTTTGATCGGGAAGCGCACAAACACTGCCTTATGTGCAACCAGTTTCCGTCCTTCGATGATTTCCATCTGCGAATAGGACGTCCCCGATCTTCCCGACCATGGCACCGAATCGGTTCCGCGGTAAATTTTCCCTTCTTCGAATAATTTCTTAAGAAAAGCCCAAATCGTGTAATTATTCTCATCGGACATCGTATAGTAGGAATTGTCCCAATCCATCCAGTATCCCAGTCGGACGGACTGATCGGTTTGAACCTTGGAATATTTCTTTACGCGTTCTTTACAGAGATTGACGAATTTTTCGATGCCGAACGATTCCACTTCTTTCTTGGTCTTAAATCCCAGTTCCTTTTCCACTTCCACTTCCACCCAGAGCCCTTGGCAGTCAAATCCATTCTGATAGCGAAGTTCGAATCCCTGCATTCCCTTGTATCTGTTATACAAGTCCTTCAGCGTTCTGCCCCACGCGTGATGGACTCCCATCGGATTATTGGCAGTAATCGGTCCGTCTATGAACGACCATTTCTGCTTTCCCTTGTTGGCTGCCGCACGCTTTTCAAAAATGGCGTTCTTTTCCCAGAAATCGAGAATTCTGTGCTCAAGCGCAACAAAATCTACCTGCGGTTTTACTTTCTTAATCATGTCATCAGAAAAATGAAGTGCGGAAGTTAGGAATTTCCGTCACTACACAACAAACATTCTGCATATAAAAAAAGGGCATCAGAAACCTGACGCCCTTTTTCGAAATAGGAATAGTT
This sequence comes from Fidelibacterota bacterium, assembly GCA_030746535.1. Taxonomy (GTDB): domain Bacteria; phylum Fidelibacterota; class Marinisomatia; order Marinisomatales; family TCS55; genus JAAZYX01. The sequence goes on along the minus strand of JASLML010000010.1, from coordinate 38,656 downwards.
GAATTAATTATCAAGCTGAAGTGTCAAAAATCTTGCAACATCACCGGATCGCAGATGCAGTAAAACCATATCGTTTTTTTCCGCTTTTTTCACCAGCGATGTGAAATCTCTGGCCCGTCTTACTTTTTTCGTACCAACCCGGGTAATGACATCTCCTGCCCGAATTCCTGCACGTGCTGCAGCACTGTTCTGATTAACACTTGTAACCACAACTCCTTCCACACTGCGTTCAATATTAAAACGTTCTCTAAGAGAGGAATTCAAATCCTGAACTCTCAGCCCAAGGCTTTCATCTTCGTTTTTCTCTGCGGGCGTGGAGGCCAGCGAATTCTGGTCAGGAAGTTCCTCTAAATTAACTGCAATCGATTTATTTCGGCCGTTTCTGAGAACTTCAACATTAACATTGGATTGCGGATTGCTCGATGAAACAACATTCTTCAAATGAGAAGGATCGCGAATATCCAAATCATTGAATCGAATGATCACATCTCCAGTTTCAATTCCTGCTTTTTCGGCAGGGCTTCCATCCACCACATCACCCACAAGCGCACCGTTCCGTGTATCTAGGTCAAGTGCCCGCGCAGTGGCATCATCCAAATCCTGAATATAGACACCTAGCCAAGCACGCTGTACATATCCTCTTTCAATCAGGTCATCCATTACATTCTTTACCATGTTGGAAGGAATGGCAAAGCCCACACCTCGGTTGGCACGCTCGAATCCTCCGGTTGCGATTGCCGTATTGATGCCTACAAGTTCGCCGTCAAGATTCAACAATGCACCGCCGGAGTTTCCGGGATTGATGGCGGCATCCGTCTGAATAAAATCTTCGTATTTATTATTACCTATAATGTTGCTTCTTCCAAGCGCGCTGACAATTCCAACCGTAACTGTATGAGAAAGATTCGGTGAAAAAGGGCTTCCGACAGCAACAACCCATTCGCCGACACGAATAGCATCTGAGTTGCCTAGCGGAATGGACGAAAGATCGTCAGCATCAATTTGAAGAACAGCAAGATCAGAACCGGAATCAGTTCCGATTACCTTTGCTGTGAATTCTCTTTTGTCAAGAAGGCGAATAGTAATTTCGTCTGTATCCTCAACAACGTGGTTATTCGTAAGGACGTAGCCTTTTTCTGAATCAACAATAACTCCGGAGCCGAGCGCATTGGTTCTTCGTTCTCCGTTATCCATCCCAGGGGGAAGAAAATTCCATCCGAAATATTCCTCAAATTCCTTATGGAAATCGTCCATCTTGATGATTTTGTCCGTGACAATGGTTACCACGGCAGGATTTGCTTTTTCCGCAACATCCGCAAATACCTGCTGAAACTGATGCTGTGCGGCAAATCCGCTTGATCCGGACACGATGATCGCGGTCCAAATAAATAATACAGTTTTTCTCATGAATAGAGTCCTTTGGTTAATACGCTTTTTTCAATGCGAACGATTTGAAATGGTTCCAAAACAAAAGCGGCCTCAAAAAGAGGCCGCTTTACAGTTTGTTATTTACCTCAAAATTATTTGAGTAATACCATTTTCTTTGTGGAAGTATAGGTCCCTGCAGATATGGTATAAAAATACATCCCTGTTGAAACGGGGGCACCTAAATCATTCAGGCCATTCCAGGAAACACTGTGAAAACCCGCTTTCAAGTCTTCAGTGACCAATGTCCTGACTTCCTGCCCCATAATATTGTATACCGTTAAGGTAACCGGTGAAGATTCAGGAAGGTCAAACCGTATTTCCGTAATTGGGTTAAACGGGTTAGGATAATTTTGATACAGTGCGTATGCCATCGGCAATACCTCAAGCTTCAGGTTAGATCCTTCATCTCGGACAGGTATTGAAATACCGCCAGGGCCAGAAATCATAACATCGGTAAGCGCCACATCAGCACCGCTTGATGCTTCACCCGTCATGGCAATTGGCAGAGATATAAAAGCACCGTCCGACAAATCCAATCCATTTGCCTTGAGGTCAATTGCAACAACCATGTAATTCCCAGCACTATCATCAAAATGCTGCAGCATCACTCCTTCAGCGGACGAATGCATAGCCGGGCCACTGAATGAAAGTTGGTTCGGATCATAGGAAACGGTGAACTGAAATCCCCTGGCAAGTCCATCATATTCTACATGTACTTCCAGATTATTATCCGCATGTGCAAGGCCAACTCCTGCAACTGCTGATGGATCAAATGCAATCGATCTGCTGGATGAAGTTCCAAAAATAATATCAACTGTCATCACAATGTCCTGAATGTTAATGGCGCGGTCATCATTGATATCTGCACCGCGAAACTCATCATCAGTTGGCGAAGAAGTGCCCAGAGCAAAATCTACGATGATCGGAATGTCTGACACGTCAACATCATTGTCAAAATCAACATCACCAAGTTTGTACGGTTTTTCGCATACTTCTGCGGAGTACTTGGATTCAAGTGTGTCAAAATCATCTGTATCCCACACTGCTTTCACTGCATAACAGTATTCGCTATAATTCGTTAATCCAGTAGCAGTATAGGTGGTATCTCCGGAATTATTGGTTGCAATCAGCGTATCACCGCTTTCTCTGGTTTCATAGATATTGTAACCAACAAGGCTGTCTTCTCTGGAAGTTCTGAAACTGGCAGTACTGGAAGGATGAGTATTCAACACAATTTCCATATTCTCCTGTCCGTTTGGTCCCAGGAAAAATTCTTTTAGCTCATCATTGGAAGGATGCGCTGCCATAGTAAATTCACGCTCGAGGTTGGTGTTGCGGGATTCCTGTGGACGAGAAAATGTTCCGGTTCCATTTGTCACAGCAAACCCACTGCCGGCAGAAACCAATGCCTCATGGCTGCCTGTGGCCAATATGGAATATTCGCCAAGTTCAGTCCACCCGCCTGCCGCGCTGCCAAAATAAAGGGTGCTGTTATAGGTATCTTCATCAACGCTGATGTATGGACCACCTGTATTTACATTGTATGTGCCCACTAAAAATCCGCCGGATTCAATCGTTACATCATCAATATCAACTTCAATCCAGTCATTAGTTACACCTGCCACGGTATAAGGACCAGCAAGCAGTGTTGTGCCATCATCTGCATACACATTGACCTCTACATCAGCTGTAGGCGTTCCAAAATCCGATACATGAAAACGGACTGCTGAAATAGTTGCCGGATAACCGGATGGAGTGAACAGGGTTCCAAGGCCTGATCCACCGCTGGCTGCAGCGTATGCATTTTCAAAGGTACCATCATGATACACAATCCATTCACCGGGCAATTGTGCGCCAGGTGTCAGCCAAGCAAGATCAATCGAAGCATCAGCTGCATCTGCAGTAAGGCCTACCGGCCTGCCCAACACAGGTAAAATAATGAAATTTTGAACGACAGCAGCCTCTTGCGCTACAACCGTTACATCTTCTTCAGAGCTGTCAAAACCTGATCTTGTTACCCTTACTGTGTAGGTTCCTGGATTCAGTTTTTCAAATGAGTAAGCACCATCTGCGCCGGTTGTATCCTGCAAACCGCTTACTTTGACAACAGCACTATCCATTGGTGTTGTGCCATCTGGGCCGTAAACAATTCCCTCAATATCACCATACATCCATGTGGGCGTCAAAGTCGTTTCAATGGTATCGCTTTTATGATCCGGGAAATACAGTGCTGTTACACCGAGCGTATATTCAACACCATTTGTTAAGCCAGTTACTGTAGTGCTCGTTCCTGAGATCGAATCCGCAATAACAGAATCGCCGGAAACAACCTGATAATGCAGGAAATCTCCATCGGCAGCGCGGGGAGCGGTCAAACTGTCAGCCTCAGGATTAGAATCGTAAATAATAATATCGTCTATCGCCCAATACCATGCCCAGCTATTGTTATCATTATAGTGAAATCTAATTTTCACATCGCTGGAATCTCCGGCAACTGCGGTAAGGTCTACGATTTCTGTGCTTGGCGCAGTACCGGAACCAACATCAGCGTCCCAGGTAAACATGTTGGTCCATGTTGTTCCGTCATCCGTGGAAACATCAAGTGCAGCAAAGTCAGTTCCGTCTCCTGTGGTCAAATCATTGTAATAGGTAAGAAAAGAAAGATGCGGAGTGGAAACGCTGGAAAAATCAAGCGATGCTGTGATGAGTTCTTCATCCATAGCAACCGTTGATGGCGCATCATCTGAATCACAAATGGCATACAGCGCATCGCCGAACCCCGGAAGAACCGAATTCGAATTATCATGCGGAGAAGCCCACGTATATTCATCATCATTCAGATTCACAATGGTCCAATCTGCAGGAATACCGTTATCAAAGCTCTCATAATAAACATAAGTTGGCGTACCAGGTGCGGTCCAAGCAAGATAAGCCTCTTCATCAAGCGCAGTGCCGCGAAGGTTTGTAGGAGGACTGGCAACGACTGCCTCTGGAGTCGCACACAATGTTTCAGTCACCTCAGAATTGCCACTGGAATAATTTGCTTCTAAGTAATAACAATATTGAGCATCATTCGTCAATCCGCTATGAATGTATTCCAATGTATCAGAAACCGTAGCAACCACTGTTCCAGTGGAAGTATATATCGTATAGCTTTGAAGATCGCCGCATCCTTCAATATCATAGCGGCTATTGCTATAATTCATGATGGGAATGGATTCCTGCTCATATTCTTTTATACCCATAAGATAGTCAGATAATTCAAGACCTTGGGAAACCGCATTCTTATAGCTAAGAATCTCATTATCAGAATATGGAATATCGTTCGTCAGGGCCGGAGCCGTATGCACTCCTCTGGAATCACCAATGCTCCAGTAAATTTCCAAGCTAGGAGGATTGGGATCATTCCATCCATCAAGATATATATGGTAAGTACCGGCACCGTCGCGATCAACCACTCCCATAGCAAAATAACCCTGCTGGATCGAAGCTTCTAAATCGGTGTTTGCTCCATTAATTAACTGATGGGAATACGATCCTGGAGCAAAAGTGCTTGGTTCCGAACGATATAGATATGATTCAGTACCTGAAATACCGCTATTTATATCAGCATGCAGCGTGCCCCAATCTTCTGATAAGGGATCGGTTGACAATGGAGTGACATTCCAATACGGGTAATGAGTATCGTTAACATAAAAATTAAAAATGATCGAATCGACAGTTACAAATGGTATCATTCCTGCAAGATCAAAACGGATCCAACCGGAAGGGCGGCTGGTCGCTGGGCCTGCATCAGCCTTTATCATACTGGTTTCAGTATAATCCGTATTGGTTGCGGTACCAGTATAAAAATCACCCGATCCGGGAGCTGCAGGAAATGGATTTTCAGAAGAAGCGTCTACCGGTTCATTCCAGCTTAAGAAGTTTCGAGCATCTCCGGATAAAACGCTAAAACCTGATGGAGCACATAAGTTGTCCACATCGGGAAGATCAACATTAAAATTGACAGTATCAAATGCAGCAGGGCTAAAACTATTGCCGGATGGATCAACTGCTTCAAGCTTTAAGCTATAAGATCCTTCGTACAGGTTTGTTAAGGGAGTAGGAACTACAGAAGTAACGCTGGAATAATAGTTTCCGTTCAGAAATACCTTGATATAACCATCACAATCTGTGCAGCCTGCAGTATCAATGTCAAAGAAACTGGCTAACGTGAAAGTTGCATCGACAGAGTCAGACATGACAGTAACACCTTCTGTTGGAAAGGTTATTTGCACAACCTCATTTCGTGTATTCTGAGCTGCAACTATTGCCAGAAGCGAAAAAATAACTGTAAACCGTAATGTATGTTTCATTAAACCATTTCCTGTTTGGTGAATCATTGAATCTAGTTTCCTTCTTCAGAAGAAATGCAAGCTGCAGAATTTAATTTCAGACATAACTTATCCAAAGGCTTTTAACCTCATTAATTCCTCTTTGAAAAAAGGATATCTCTTCGATGAAAATAGTGTTTATTTCTATTTCTTGCTGTGACTCCAATCACAAAAATTCGACATTAACTGTGCAGAGATTTGGTCATTTGGGATGGGTCACAACCCGGCTGTGAAGCTGAACAGCCACTTATCAGTAACAAACTGGTATCCCTTAGCCGCTTTACTTACGTCTTTCACAATAAGCGGAGTATCTACGCGTATATAAAATTGTTTTCCCAAAAAAGATGTTTTTAGCCGCAGACCTATACCGGCATCCAATAAATAATCACCCTTAAATCCTTCATCATTTTGCTTGTACTTACTGCCCCAAACCCATCCATCATCAACAAAAGCAGCTAATTCTAGATTCAGCGCATCAAATCCCGGTTTGTAATACAATTCAATAGAATTCGCAATCAAGGACTCTACTCCAGATAATCCTTGATCAAAATATCCGCGAAGATTTGCATCTCCGGCTAAATGATAGTGTTTTCTCATTTCAGTATTTCCATAGAAAGAAGAAGCATCCCTCAAAAATGGCTTGCTGTATACATCGCCAGATCCGGCTCCTTCAATGGTGTATCTTTCCTGAGCCGGAACTCCGAATTCGCTCTCGATGTGTCCTATAATAAGCCTGTTTCTAATACCCAATTTCCCTATTGGAACATCCACTTTCACAACAGCATTAATTCTTGAAAATGACCAATCAGAAACCGAGCCGGGAGTGGTTGCAATCTCGAAGTACATCCTAATATACTGTTGAATTAAAAACTGATAGCGACTGAACAAAACGGCTATTTGACCGATATCAAAAAGATTGGTTCGGCTTTTGTCCTTAGCATTAGTGACATAAAAGCCCAAGGAAGCATTATTTGTCAAAAAATCAGCAAATGCTTCATTTAGATGTTTTTTAATCTCCAAGCCGTAACCGCTCACACCCCCCAAATCATACGCATGTAAAGAAGATGAAAACCCTGCAAAACTGTGAACTGGCTTTCTATATGAATTCAATGACCAGTACACATTGCCTGATTTGGTAGCGTATTGAATTTCTGCTTTCAGAGTTTCCCAATAGCTGTATTTTCTGTTAACTCGAAATCCAGGAGTATAGCCATCCAATTCATGGTAATATAATGTTGGAGTCCATCTGCCGTAATAACTACCTCGCGGGTTATAGCTTGTTTCGATCCAGTCGAACTGCCATTCGCGCGGCAGGCGTCCGCTGTGATTATTCCTTCGATCTACATCCATCGTCATCACATCCGGATCAAGCACTGCCGATTCCGGCTCTTTTGCAACGTTGAAGGAAAAGGTGTCCTCTTTCCTCCATTCGTGATTCTTCCACCAAATTCGCTCGACAGAACCGTCCGTGAATGCCACTTCCACAAGCTGCGGCATTTCACGCCTACCATGCTTTCTGATATCAAGATCCACTTTCCATGACCCGTCAGCCTGTTTTGCTTTACTCCATGATTCAATCCCATAATCAAGGATTCGCGTGTTGTGCAGCCACGGATTAAAAAACCAATCCAGTTTTTCTCCGGCAATATCTTCCACAGATGCAATAAATCGCTCTTCATTCACATGCTTCAAATTCCAGCGGTCAAAATATTCCTGCATCGACGCAAAAAAAATGGAATCGCCAAGGACATATTTAAGCTCTGCCAGCATCAGTCCGGGTTTGGTGTAGGCATTGTAGCGGTACGAACCTCCGTTGTTGAACATGTAGGATTTTCTGCTGATAGGTTCATCTTTTCCGCTGGTCTGGAATCGAATCGTGGACCACTGTGCCCTATCCAGATAACGTGTGAATTTCCCAACCTTCTTTTCCATGTCATTGTACCGCTTTGATTCCTTGAGGTCAAATCCGTGCGGACCGTAGCGATCCATCATATATTGTCCGGTTTGAAATGTCGTAAACCCTTCGTCCAGCCACGACTCTGCTACTTCGTCATTGCCTAAAATTCCGTAAAACCAAATATGTCCGATTTCGTGCAGAATTAAACTTTCACTTTCGCTTCCGTTCATGACGAGCATGGGATATTCCATGCCTCCGCCTTTCAGCCGATCGGTGGTCGTTACCTGTGGATAAGGATACATCCCATAATGACTGCTCAGCCATTCCAATCCGCGCTCGGACCTTGCTGTTACTTTCTTCGTCCATTTGCTGCCGTTTTTCTCGTTGAACAATACATGCACATCAATCCCGTTCCACGATCCGTGCTCGTACAAAAACGTGGGCGATGTTATCCATGCAAAATCGTGGACATCTTCTGCGTAAAAGGAAACGGTCCTTCTTGCCGTTGAATCGATGTCTGTTTTGTTTTCCTGAAATGACTTGAGCCAATCTTTGAAAGCGATCGAAGTATCGACAGCAACATCATTCCAGCCGGGATCACCAGCTGTAACAACGCCCGTTGCTCCGACCGTGTACCAAGCGGGAACATCAATCGATACATCGAAGGTACCGAATTCACCGTAAAATTCACCTTCTGCGTGAAAGGGGAAATTATGCCAACCGTTTTCATCGTATACAACAACCTTTGGATACCACTGTGCAAAATTGTACTGGTCACCAACGCGACCGGCTCGCTCTACCTGTTCACCTACATGGTGCACCCAGTCGAATTCCATTGTTAGCGATTCGCCGGGATGCAGGGGTGTGGATAACGACGCAGATAGGATGGTATCATCAATCTTGAAGGTATCTGCTAATAGTGCTTCATCATTCCTGATCGTAAAATCGCTTACTTCAACAATACTAAAATAGGAATCCATTCCTTCAATGAATTTTGCAGCGCGGCTGAGACGGCCGAATTTTTGCAGATATTCACGATGCTTCACCGATCCTTCCTGAAATGCATTGGGAAGCAAATGCAGATACATATTTTCAATAACATCAGGCGAATTGTTGGTATAAGTGATGATCGAACTGCCTCCTACCGTATGCGCATCAACATCAAGCGCAACATCCATTGTATAATGAACGAACTGCTGCCAATAATTATCGTCTGCTGAAAGGGGCTGAAATAATGCAGCCAAAATCGCAAATAGAAGAAATGTATTTTTCAATCGAAAATCGATTATTTATAGATACGGCTGAATATCTTTGATGAATTCCTGATATGTCCTGGGGCCCAAATAGCCTTTAACGATATAGCCTTGCCTGTCAATCAGGAATGTGGTCGGAATAGCGTAAATCGGCTGCCCAATCGCTCTTGAAAAAAGAGCCTGTACCTGATCTGTTTCTCCATGAGTAATATCAGATAACACGAGGTATTCCATCTCCCATTCGTTGGCAAAAGATGAAATATCATTGGCAGACCCCGAATTCAGCGTAACGCCGACAATTTCCAACCCGTTTTTTTTATGATCTTCGTACAACTTATTTAAGTCGGGGATTTCCTTTTTACACGGATAGCACCAGGTTCCCCAAAAGGTTAACAGAACGACATCTCCCAGAAGTTCATTGGACCTCACCAAATCACCGGTTACACTGTTGAGCAGCGTAAAATCGGGCGCTGGAACAGCATTTTCTGGACGGGGAGGGGCGGGGCGGCTAATGGTTGATACATTATTATCTGAAGCAGACGATTCTTTCTGGCTGCAGGCAGGTGCAATCAACATCACCGACAGGAGCATATTTAACACATTTTTCATCCGGCAAGCCCTTTATCCAGAAATTCAATAAAATCGCCTACATTTCTGGACATTCCCGGGAAACGCGCCAATTCCTCATCATCCGGGCTTAAGATTACGTAGAATGGCAACGCGGCTGTTCCAAACCGGTCAATTTCGTATTGCTGATGTTCACGGTAATTTGGCCCGCCGTCCGTATACAGATGTACCAGCACCATATTCTGAAACCGTTCAATGACTTCTTTTTCCGTGAATACATTGGTTTCCATCCATCGGCAGTTGGTGCACGTGTACCCAGTAAAATCCACAAAAACCGGCTGCCCGGTAATTTGCGCTTCTGCCAGACCATCCTCCAATTCTTTATGCCAACCAAGCGCATGCACTTCGGAAAATCCGGTTTTATCGCCGCCGGCTGCTATGCTCGATTCCAATGGCGGTGGTAAATAGGAATTAATGAGTCCGTGAATTTTTTGCCCGAAAAGCCCGGTGCCTAAATAAAGGGAAAATGTAATGAACATAAAGCTTAAAATCATCCGCGGGACGCTTAAAGAATCTACTTTGGAATCGTGCGGAAGCTGAATTTTGCCGAGCAGATAAATTCCAGTGAACAGCATAATGATCGCCCACGATGCCAGCACCATTTTGTAGGTAAAAAAGCCCCAGCTCCAAACCAAATCCGTATTGCTCAGAAATTTGAAGGCGGCAGCTAATTCCAGAAATCCCATTACAACCTTAACCGAATTCAGCCACGAACCAGATTGCGGCATATTGGCAAGGTATTGTGGGAATAAGGCCAGAAAGAAGAATGGCAGCGCAAACGCGCCACTGAATACCACCATCCCGATTGCCGGCCAAAACCACTGTCCCTGAGATGCTGCAACCAGCAAAAGCCCCATGAACTGAACAGTGCAGGTGAAGGATGTAAGCGTAAAGGTGACAGCCATAAACAAAGTGCCGACATATCCGCCTCTACCTTCCTGTTGCAATGTAAACTGACTTAAGCTTTGCGGAAGCTGGATTTCATACATTCCGAATAGCGAAAGGGCAAAATAAATAAACAGGGATGCAATGAATAAATTTACCCAGGGGTTGGCTGCCAGCTGATTGGCTCCTGACGCGCCCAGCGTGATTGCCAAAATAAGACCAAGCAGCGTAAATGTACCCATGATGCCGATTGTGTATACCGATGCCTGTTTGAGAGGATTTTGCCCTTCTAATTCTCCCTGCTTGATAAAAAAGGAAACGGTAATCGGAATCATTGGGAAAACACACGGTGTCAGCAACGCAAGGAATCCCATAGAAATCGCCAGTAATATGAACGGAAAAAATCCTGCATCAATGGCTGCATCCAGATCAATATTGCCGCTCTGGTCGAATGGAGATGCACTTGCAAGTTCCGTCCTTCCGTCTCTCGGCTTACCTTCTTCAATTTTGATAGCAGCAGGCACTTCCACTTCTCGCGGAGGGTAACATAGGGAAACATTGCACACCTGATATAAAACATTGGCAGTGACCGAAATCAATCCGGGTTCAATGTCATCCTTTAAGAGCACCGGAACCGTAAATTCTGAATTCCCTTTGTGAAAACGGGTTTCCATTTCGAAACCTTCATCCCATTCCACAATCGGTTCCTGCTCGATGACGCGTCCGCTTTTTTCGACAGCATCACCGGAAACAGAAATTTTGGAGGCAATCGGCCCTTCTGGAACATCATTAATAGCGTAAATGTGCCATTCATCATCCATCTCTGCACGGACAATAATATCTACAACTTCTCCCGCACGGGCAGACGTCTTCGCTTCGGCAGAGAGGGTTACAGGATCCTGAAACTGCGCAAAGACTGCGGCAGGAATCAGAAGGATCAATCCCGCTAAAATGGCTGTAAATCGTTGGTTATTCCGCATAGGATGTGTTCAAAATATCGTTAAAAATACCATGGTTTAATTATTGTGACCAAACCATTGTTTTGCCTTGTAATTCCATGAGGACTTCCGCTGCATGAGTTCGAGAAGCTCTTCAATCGATTCGGAAGCTGCAGTTATTCCCATTTCCAATAGATTATCTGCATGGCTAAAGCTGTACCACTGCATATCCTTCACATGCGGGCGAATAACATAATCGGCCTCGGAATTCATGTATTGCACCAGATTCTCATAGGTTGCCTGGCTTCCCCTCATTACAATCTCAAAAATATTGACACGCTTCATTGGGCTAGCCGTTTTCCGTGTAATATCTACCGCAATGCAAAAATCGACATTCTCTTTCAGCGGCTTAACGGGAATGGGAAGTGTTGGATTTCCGTCTACAATAATTTCATCATCAATTCTGGTTGGCTGAACATAGCCCGGAATGGAGCTGCTGCGTACAATCGCTTCAATCAAATCGCCTTCGGAATAGATACGTGGTTCCATGGTTTCAAGGTTTGTGGCCGTAACATACAGCGGAATCTTTAGTTCTTCAAATGTACTTACCGGTACAAGATAGCGAAATGCCTCCTCCAGCCGCTCCCGCTTAATGATGGAATCCCGCCGCAGAGAAATGGCGAACACGAGATTATTTTTAATTTTTCGAGCCATTTGGCTGAATACAGAGTTTGAATCTGTGGATGATACCAGCCGGCCTGTACCCATTTGATGAAAGGCTCCGCTTTTCAGGAATGTTCGAAATCGGTCTTCCACCCAGGCGGGGTCTTCTGTAGCTGCGTACATGGCGCCTATCAAAGCGCCTGCACTGGTTCCGGCAATGCTATGAAAGCGGATTCCATGTTGGTGCATTACTTTGATCGCACCGATATGAGCAGCCCCTCTGGCGCCACCACCGCTAAGCGCAAGCCCGGTTTTTTGTTTCATTCAGTTTTTGATGTATCGCTCGGCAGGATTCGGATCTGCATTTCAATCCTGTCTATGGGATTGTCCCTCGGGTCTCTTTCAGAGGAAACAATCATATCAGCAACTTCCATTCCCTCGATCACCTGTCCGAAAACGGTATATTTATTGTCCAGCTGATTCACGTTGTCCACGCAAATAAAAAACTGGCTGCTTGCGCTGTTCGGGTCGTTTGTGCGTGCCATGGAAAGTGCGCCTCTGTTATGCGGACGTTCATTGAATTCCTGCGGAATCAGCCAAGTATTCGGATCATCTTTTTTCCCGAGTCCGAAATATTTTCCGGCTCTTCCGCCGGTGCCGTCATTAGATCTGTCGGTATCTTTTGAATTCGGATCACCGCCTTGGATTACAAATCCCGGGATAACACGGTGAAAGGTGGTGCCGTCAAAATATTTTTCGTTTGCCAGCGCTGTAAAGCTTTCCACGTGCATCGGTGCCACATCCGGGAAAAATTCTACCACCATATCACCGAACATAGTCGATATCACCGCAACTTTTGGTTCTTCTGCATTTGCCATAACTGCCATTAGTATCATTGCTCCTGTTATTTTTTTCATTTCAAACTCCTGCTTCCGGGTTTCTCAACTGGTATTGCTTTCAAATGTTCCGGTAATTCGTCCGGATCAAAACTTACTGCCTCCAATTTAACAATGCAGTGCTGGTTTGCATGAAGCTGAACCGTACCGCCGCTGCGGTCCACGATTACTCCCGCGCCCTGCACATTTCCTCCTAAATCTTGGACGAGATCAATCACCTCTTTCGCCGATCCGCCGGTTGTAATCACATCTTCCACCACGAGGAATTTTTCGCCTTCTTCAATTCCAAATCCTCTGCGAAGAGTCATTTTCCCATTTTCGCGTTCCGCAAAAATGGTCCGCTTATTCAAAATTCTGCCAACTTCGGTTCCCAGTACGATGCCGCCGACAGCCGGTGAAATGACGGAATCAATTTCTAACGCTGAAAAGTGATCGGAAATATTTTGAGCCAACAGGGACAGGTATTCCGGATGCTGCAAAACTTTTGCACATTGAAAATATGTTGGACTGTGCCTTCCAGAAGTCAAAATAAAATGGCCTTCAAGCAGTGCGCCTGTTTTTTTAAAAATCTCTAAATATTTATCTTCAGACATGAATAATGTTACGCATCTTGTTCACATATTCATCCGCTGCATCATGGATCGCTTGTTCACTGAGATCTCCCGCAAAACTAATACCCCGCGATACATTGATCAGTGCTGAACCGCCGGCTGATCCATTTCGCAAGCTCGATTCCAAATCGCCGCCCTGAGCACCGACGCCAGGAATAAGAAACGGCAGTCCTTGTGCTTTTTTACGAATATCCTTTAGTTCATCCGGTGCAGTTGCGCCGACCACAAGCCCGGCATTATCATTTTCATTCATATCCAATGCCAATTGTATCGTTCGCTCAATCACATCTCCGCTCTGAAGATCAGATGCGGATGCATTCGATGTTCTGCATAAAATGAATGCACCCTTTTCGGGATTTGATAGAAACGGTTTTACTGCATCTCTTCCCATAAAGGGGTTCACCGTTACAGCATCAAATCCGAAATGATCAAACATACTTTTTGCATACTGATTTGCTGTATTTCCTATATCACCGCGTTTCCCGTCACCGATGACAATCGTTCCATCTGGAATCTGATCAATTGTTTCCTCCAGCCAGCGGATACCCTCACTGCCCCACCGCTCAAAAAATGCGAGATTTGGTTTGTAAGCAGCGGCAATTCCCGACGTTGCTTCAATGACCTTTTTGCAGTGATCCTTCAGGTCAGATAAGTCAGCATTTCCATTCGGAAAATTTTCAGGGGCAATATCCAGCCCGACGCAGAGATTGGACTGCGTGCGGTGAATACGTTCGGAAAGTCTGGAATTAAACGACATCTTCGGGGCGCGAATTTACAGATTCAAATTCTTCCAAACCAAAACAGGAATGAAATAATATCACAAAATTTGTGATTCATGAATTCCATTATTCTGCGGGGAGTTTAAATTCTCTGCTGATGGAACAGCTATCCTTTGATATTTCGCGTGCATCCAAGTCACGAACCATTGCCTCTTCGGGAGTGTTCCAAATTGAATTATTGAATCATGCGGGTGAATACGATTATCCGCAGCTGATCAAAATTTCAAAGCACCTTGCCAAAGAATACGGCGAACCTGCCGTACTTACCAAAACGACGATCCGAAAATATTTCAACAAACCGGGCTCGCTTCCGTTTATCGCACGTTACCGCAAAGAGATCATCGGATATATCATCGGGATTCCCGTGGAAGAACTGCATTCCGAACCCTGGGCGCGGCTGGATGATAATTTTGGAAAAAACAATACGCTCTATACGTACGCCTTTGTGGTGTTATCCAAATTCAAAGGGCACGGATATGCTAAAATGCTGAAGCGCGTATATTTGAACTGGGCGAAGAAGAAAGACGGAATCCGCTATGTCACCGGCCACGTGAAGGAAGGTGTTTCCAAAAAATTTACGGGCGATATCCGAATCGTAAACCGCGTGGATAATTGGCAGGGAACGGGCATTCCGTTTGAATATTACCGCCGCGACCTCGGCCCACAACCGGGCGAATTTCAGAAGTTCAATCCGCCGCTGGCAGATAAAGTTTAAATAAAAAGCCTCCCGAAAAAATCGGGAGGCTTTTTTTGTATAAAGCAGGTATAAGAAAAGCGAGTTTATTTTAATAAAAAATTATTGATTAGATTGTGATACTTATAAATTAAAAGAAACTTAAAAAACTTAAATTTTAGCTATCTGCCGAAGATCTCACATTTCAGGGATATGTATTTATTTTGGTTGATGAGTTGATCACCCAGGGGAGAAATAATATTTCGCAGTTCATGTATGGCCACGTTCAGGCTGTTGTGGAAACTCTCATCCATCACATGAGGCCAAAGATTTTCCTTTATTTCCGAGTGCTGGATTTTCTGGTCCGGCGCTGCGGCAATGAGTTTTAACAGGTTAACCGCTTTTTTCAATTTTACCTTTTCCAAATCTATTGGGTTTCCATCAATCCTTAATTCCATCTCACCGTTCGTAAATAAGATTACAATTCCCTTTTGGGCTATTTCAGGTACTGCAGATGACGGTTTCCCAAAAGTGTGATAAAAAAGCGCACTAACGATACTTATCCCCAATCCGACTAATAGAAAGAGAGTGAACGGATTATCTTTGGGGTATTTCTTATTATTAATCATCGGTTGTACAGGAGGTAACGCAAGTTCGAAAACCATGATATTCTCATTTTCTGAATTTGCTGATAATACATTCAAAGAATATCCATCATGCCCCATGATAAATGTTACTTCTCCTTTTGGGGATTTAGGCAAATTGATGGAAAGTTCTTTAATCTCGGAGTTTGTTGTTGGGGAGTAAAAGAATCGTAATTGTTCAGATATTTTGTCAATCGTTAAGATCGAAAGCAATGAATCTTCCAAGACATTTATATCCACAACTAATAGTTCAGGTTTCCCATTCCAGTCCCAAACCTTTTCCATTTTGGGATCACCTAAATAAAATTTCCATAATTCAAAAAAGAAACGAAAACCATCTTCCTG
The DNA here is from genome assembly GCA_030746535.1 of Fidelibacterota bacterium. Taxonomy (GTDB): domain Bacteria; phylum Fidelibacterota; class Marinisomatia; order Marinisomatales; family TCS55; genus JAAZYX01. The sequence goes on along the minus strand of JASLML010000010.1, from coordinate 22,644 downwards.
ATTTCCCGACTCATTCCCTTCCCCGCCAAAAAGCCAGTAAAAGGAAGAATCTGCAGAAATCGCACTGACCATTTTATCCCTTGGATGAAATGTATCTCCATTTTCAATATTATAAGAAACTGATTCCCATTTGGAATGTTTCCAGTCATATTTCATCAAACTATTCTTAACAGTGTAGTTGCCGTACCCTCCCAATCGCCAAAAATCACCATTCTCCGGATCGATCATAAGTATCCCGTTGTAATAATCGTCATTCGAAACGGTTGAATCTACTTTGATCCATTTCTTACTTTTCGAGTCAAACAAAGAAATTGGGCCTTCTCCGCCCTCATGAAATGCAAATACCTGATTCTCTTTTTGATTAAAATATATTGTAAATTTTTTGGGTAGTGATACCTTCTCCATCGGCTGCAATTGTATGTTGTTTTTTTCAATCGTAACGCCAACCAAATCGTCATCCAAATAAACAATGTCATTGAATCGGTAATCAGAAAATTCAGCGAAACTTTGCATAGGTTTCATCGCAATAGACTGTGCCTGAATCCACTTTCGATGCTTGGAATTCAACCAAAAACAATCCGTTTGTTTGCCATTCCGGTTCCCAAGGATATCCTGCACATTATTGTTTTGAAATTCATGTAAAGGCCACCGGTTTTTTACTATGCCGGATTTTGAAAACGTTATATCCCGGATTGCCATTGATGGAACTTCATCTCGGCTGACAGGCTTTCCAAAAACCCATTGTATTCCCCACGTTTCATCCATTTTTATTTTGGCATTCCTTTTTTAGCCGTTAAAGGTTAACTCTATCACCTCATCTAAAGGATCGATAGCCAATTTCAGATTCAGCCATTTGTTTAGATCAAGTTCATTTTTCTTTATTGGAATGTTTATTCCCGTATTTACTTCCTTGTAAATAACGTATAATATGGAACTGTCAACTGATTGATAATCGATATAGGAAAGTGTTAGGATAGCAGTATTCCCATCTCGTGCCTGCAGGATTACACCGTATGGGCTTTGAGGGTCAAAAGCAATGTCAAATGAAATTGAGAAAGGTTTTGAAATAGAAAAATTACCCTTATCAGGAAGAACCAGTTTTGAATAACCTTGGTCCTGTTCATGTGTTGAATAAAATTTCAGTCCGCCCGGAAGGTCCTGTGCAAAAAGTGACAAATGCCACAGTAACGGCAAAGTTATTAAAATCGTTCTAATCATTAGATCTTTTCGTCAAAAGACTCGCTCCCACCAATGCGATCAGCGAAACCGTAATTGCCGGAATCACTTCATCCACACTGCCGTAAATGTGCGGCGGCAGCCAAGACCATAATCCGGGAAGTTCTTTCCATGCAAGCGTCACTAGCGTTCCTGACAGAATGGACGCAACGGCGCCTTCTTTCGTGGCACCTTTCCAGAATAATGCCGCCACCAGCGACGGAGTAATTGCAGCACCATAAATTGTGTACGCATATAATGCCCTCTCGAAAAATCCTTCTGATTTAGCAAATCCCAGTGAAACAAAATAAGCAACAATCCCCAAAACCAGCACCAGCATCCGGCTAAGGAAAACAATTTTTTTCTGGTTTGCGTTTGGATCAACATACTGCAGGTACACATCTTTCATCAGCGTTGTTGCAGGCACAAGTAAAAACGAGTCAGCAGTGGATAAAATAATTCCAACGATGGTCGTCATCATCACTGCACCCAGAAAGGTTGGCAACAATTGGTGGGCGGCATAGATCAGAACATATTTCCCAACTTCCGCATCCGGGATCATGCTCGCGCTCACCCACGCAGAGGCAATGATCAGCAGTTCGATCACTGCTACTGCAAAGACCAATACAGTTGTTGCAGATTTCGCACCTTCTGCATTCTTACTGGCGAAAAACCTCTGATACATATTGGCGTCGCCCATCACCAGCAGAAACGGCGGGAGGCAAAAATTGATGATATCAATCGTGGAATACACACCGAAAAACTGCATATGCTCGGGCTTCCCCATCGCATCGAATGCGGCTGTCATGCCTTCCGCACCGCCGGCTTTGAACCACAGCATCGGGAATGCAATAAGAAAGGTCACCATCATAATGATGCCGTTTACAACATCGGTGTACGCCACGCTTACGAGCCCCGCCAAAACGGTGTAGGTGATAATAAAAATAGCTGCAATGATCGTTCCTGTTTCCACCGAAATCATCGAATTGCCTGCACCATCGCTCAAAACGGTATGAAGCACGGCACCGCCGGCATTGTACTGGTAACTCACAATTACCATATAAGCCATCACAAGCGCAACAACACTCAGAAGACGTGCAGCCGGACCGTATCGGTCACCGATTATTTCAGGAACAGTAAATTTGTTGAATGACCGAACTTTCCCGGCAATCTTAGTCAGCAGAGCTATTCCCAGCACTCCGCCGATCGGAAGTATCAGCGCCGCCATTCCGGTTTGGTACGTCTTGCCTGCGTTCCCCAGAATTGATCCGGTTCCCATCCATGTTGCCAGCATGGTGCCAACCAAAATCCACGGCGTAAGCGACCTGCCGGCTACAGCAAAATCTTCCTGTGTTTTGATCTTTTTCGCTTTGTAAGCGCCGACTCCAATGAGCGTTAAAAGGTAAACTGTAATAAAGATCAAATGGGTCATGGATTAGTCTAAAAGAATGGATCGTAAATAGCGAACTGGAATGGACCCTTGAGACAAAAGCGTTTCATGAAACGTTTTCAAACTGAAATTGTCACCCATTGCATTCCTGTAATCTTTTTGCAAATCTTCTATGAGCATGTTGCCGACAAAATACTCGGAAAGCTGTGCCGATGTCAGTTGTGCCCGCACCCATTTTGCGGATGCTTCGGCATATTCCTGGAATGTTTCATTTACCATCAAGTCCATTGCCTCATCGCGCGTCATATTTCCGGCGTGAATTTTCTGATCGATGATTGCATTGGATGTGCCGCGAAGCAGCCATTTTTTCTGCACCAGATCGTAGCGCGGATCACCTCCGCCGAGCCCTTCTTTGATCATCATCGCTTCGGTATAGTGCGCCCATCCTTCGATCATGACACCGCTGCTGAATACGGACCGTATGAGTGACGGATGCCGGTTTGCATAATAGAGCTGAACATAATGACCGGGAAGCGCTTCGTGGATGGATAAAATTTTAACGGAAATGCGGTTGTATTCTTTCAGGAACGATTCCACACGGTCATCATCCCAATCCTCGGGAATCGGCGATACATTGTAATAGGTCTGCAGGTTGGATTCCAGCGGTCCGGGCGCCTGAAGATTTGCAACTGAAACGCCTCGCTGAAATTCCGGCATCGGGCGAACCTCGAGCGGTTTTTCGGGGTCCAGAGTCAGCAAGTCCTTTTCAATGATAAATTGAGTCAATTCATCCACCGTGCCGAGTGCATCTTCCATCACTTCATCCCGGCCGACATGGTCCTTGCCAATTTCGTCCAAAACTCTGCGAATCAGTGCCAGTTTGCCGCTGTGCGTTTCCGTATTTGGTTTTTCATTGAACCATTCTTCATACAGCGGTGCGGCAAGTACGGCCATCTCATCCTGGGTTTTTTTCAGTGTAGCCTCTGCCCTGCTCAAAACATCTTTTGATGATATTCCTTCCCGAAGCGTATGGCTCAGTTTATGTTCATAGAGATCCGCACCGAGCCTGAAATCCCTGTGTTCGTCATCCAGTTTTGATTCAAGAAAAGCCTTAAACCCATTCAGTGATTTCAGCGCATTCTCAGAAGAGATCCGAATTTCACCAGAAAGCTCAGAATCAACATGTTCCAGAAATGAATCCATACCGGAAGTCAACATTCCTATGACACCATCGCATTGGCGGATTCCCGTTTCCAAATGAATCTTCGGGCATGACTCCAGCATTGCTTCCGCCTGCCGCAAATACTCAGGCGTTTGCAAAAGCCTTCCCTTAAGGGATGCTGCGCGCGCATCCGCAGGAGCAAAATCGAATCCTGTCAAACTCTCAAAAGCAAATCCCAATTCGCCCATATACAGAAGCGGATTCCAAGAGTACTCTTTTAATTCCAGCAAATCAAAAAGTTCGCTGCGAATCGCATCAAGCATAATTTCATAATCAATGCGGTCGTCTCTGCTCAGACGGTCTGCATCCAGTGCCTGAACATCAGCGCTTAATTCCTGTAAATACACCGCGCGGGATTGGATCGCTTCTGCGCTGTAATCCGTTAATGCTTCATCGTAATCATGCACGCCGATCCATGTGGCGTTTACCGGATAGGTTTTATAATAGGATTGAAGGAAGGAATCTCTCATATCTTTGAACTCCTGCGGAACAGCCTGAGATAACACTAAAAAAACAAAAAAGGATAACCCCAGACCGCCCATTATTGCATACTTTAGGGAAGGTTTATCCATTTGAAGATTCTTAAATTAACCGATGATTCTTCAAAATCCAACATCGGCTCAACATCAAATTTGGCTGAGATTTACGATTCTGTTTTGCATCCTGGCACTGTCAGGATGCTCCAAATCGAATGCAGGAAAAGATGAAAATGCTGCAAAAAGTAAGCACATGAATAGATTAGCAAACGAACAAAGTCCGTACCTCCTCCAGCATGCGGATAACCCCGTTGATTGGTATCCGTGGGGAGATGAAGCATTCGAAAAAGCAAAAGAATTGGACCGCCCGATCTTCCTGTCCATTGGATATTCAACCTGCCATTGGTGCCACGTGATGGAACATGAATCGTTCGAAGATGACAGCGTCGCCAAATTGCTGAATGAGAATTTTATTTCCGTTAAAGTGGATCGGGAAGAGCGACCGGAAGTCGATCATGTATATATGGCTGTCTGCCAGGCGATGACCGGCGGCGGCGGCTGGCCGTTAACGATTTTTATGACGCCGGACAAAGAGCCGTTTTTTGCCGGAACCTATTTTCCAAAGGACAAAAGAGGTCAGCGCCCCGGAATGTATCAGGTTGTGCCGGCAATTGCAGATGCTTGGAAGAACAAGCGCGAGGATATTCTTGCATCCAAGGAAAGAATCATTTCGTATGTCCGCGAAACGAATAAAACATCTGTTGGCGATACGCTCCCAAATTCAGTATTGGAAAGCGGATATACATATTTTAAGGATCAGTTTGATGATAAGAACGGCGGCTTCGGAAAATCGCCGAAATTCCCTTCCCCGCATAATTTGATCTATCTAATCCGATATGCAGATCTTTCCGGAGACACCCTTGCGCTAAGCATGGCGGAACAGACACTGAAGGCAATGCGGAACGGCGGCATTTTTGATCAGCTTGGTTTTGGGTTTCATCGGTATTCCACGGATAGCCACTGGCGTGTACCGCATTTTGAAAAAATGCTTTACGATCAGGCATTGCTTACGCTGGCATATCTCGAAGCATACAGCGCCACCGGCGATAAGGAATACGAACGCATCATCCGCGAGACGCTTACTTATATCACTCGTGATATGACCGATCCGCAGGGAGGATTTTATTCCGCGGAAGATGCAGACAGCGAAGGTGAAGAAGGCAAATTCTATATATGGTCCGCAGAAGAAATTCAAAACATTTTAGGCGCGGAAGACGGAAGGCGCTTTATGTCCATTTACAATATGACACCAAAAGGAAATTTCCGCGATGAAGCAACGCAGGAGCAGAACGGGAATAATATTCTCTTTCTTCGCGAAAGCAGGAAAAAGATCGCACGGTTCCACAACATGACTGAAGAAGAATTGGATGATTTTTTTCATTACACCAGAAGTGTCCTTCTGAATGAAAGAAATGCCAGGATCCATCCGCTCAAAGATGATAAAATTCTGACTGACTGGAACGGGCTCATGATCGCGGCCATGGCAAAAGCAGGCGCTGTATTAAATGATCAGGATTATGTTGAAAGAGCTGAAAAAGCAGCGGAGTTCATTTTAGAATATTTACGCGCAGATGATGGATCCCTTTTCAAACGCAGCCGAAATGGCAAAGCAGGACTTCACGGACATTTGGATGATTACGCATTTTTATCGTGGGGATTGATTGAATTATATGAAGCTACATTTGAACCGCGATATTTGGAAGAAGCGGTGAGGACCGCAAACAAGATGGTCGCCGATTTTTGGGATAAGGAAAACGGTGCATTATTCCTTGGAAGGCTTGGTGACGAAGATTTGATCGTAAGATCAAAAACGGGTTACGATGGTGCTATTCCTTCCGGAAATTCTGTGGCGGCGATGAACTTTCTCAAATTGGGGAGAATGACGGGGAATACGGAATGGCTGGATCATGCTGAAACGATTTTCAAGACATTTTCTAAAAGTATAGTGAAGCATCCAAGAGGATTTACTCAACTATTGTCAGCGTTTCTTTTTCAATCCAACAATCCTATTGAATGCGTCATTGTTGGTAATGTTAATGATAACAAAGTCATGGATGCAGTGAAGGAAATCAGAGGAACATACAATCCGAATAAAGTTTTGATCCTGAAAAACCCTGATGATTCGGTGCTGGAAAAAATTGCACCTTGGACAAAAAGCCAAAATCAAATTGATGGTAAAACCACATTTTACATCTGCGAAAATTTTGCATGTAACCAACCTACAACGGATATCAAAACAGCGATAGGTTTTTTGAATGAATAAAAATTTACCGACAGGAATCGGACGGCTTTTGGCGCATATTCAGGATTTAATTGATACCGGAGTGAAAGCAGTGCTGCGTCCCGGAGGGGACACCGGATCAAAGAAAAAGAAGAAAAGATTTTTCAACTTTTTTTCCGAAATGGGCGATTCGTATTACAAGACATATGAAAAAGAAAAACGGAAAAAATGAATGATAATTGCTGTTTTGGCAATCGCCTAACAGTGCACTAAATTCCCCGCCTTATGAAATTACAACTCCATTGGCAAATCATCATTGGGCTCGTACTCGGACTAGGCTATGGGATTTTAGCAGCCGTTCAGGGTTGGGGACCATTTACCGCTGACTGGATCGCGCCCTTCGGTAAAATCTTTCTTAATCTATTAAAACTCATTGCAGTTCCTCTTGTCCTTTTCTCCCTAATAACGGGAGTCGCATCATTATCCGATTTAAAAAAATTATCACGCATCGGCGGAAAAACCATTTCTGTTTATATACTGACAACAGCAATTGCCGTTACAATTGGGCTTGTTGCCGTGAATGTCTTGCAGCCGGGCGACACTGTGCCGGATAAGATCAAGCAAACACTTGAAGAAACGTACCAGTCAGCGGCTTCATCCAAGGCCGGTGCGGCGGAATCTGTAAAAGACCGTGGTCCTCTCCAGCCGATTGTGGACATGGTTCCGAGCAATTTTTTCAATTCCGCTTCCAGCAACCGTAATATGCTTCAAATTGTTTTTGTCGCGATTTTTATCGGAATCGGCCTCATCCAGATTCCAAAGGATAAAGCAAAACCGATCCTAACAGTTTTTGAAGGCATGAATGATGTCATCATAAAACTTGTGGACGTGATCATGCTTATGGCGCCCATCGGCGTTTTCGCGCTGATAGCGGATACCATACAGTCTGTTGCCGGTGACAATATTAACAATGTTATTAACCTCCTCGGTTCCCTTGGGTTTTACATGCTTGCGGTGATTTCAGGGCTTTTCATCCATATGATTGTAACCTACTCCACGATTATCAAAGTATTCACTCCCATGTCTCTGAAGCATTTCTACAAAGGGATTTCTCCGGCACAATTGCTCGCCTTTTCCACAAGCTCCAGCGGTGCAACCTTACCCGTAACGATGGAACGGTGTGAAGATGAATTAGGTGTTTCTGAGGAAGTGTCCTCTTTTGTGCTACCATTAGGAGCAACCATTAATATGGACGGCACAGCTTTGTACCAGGCGGTGGCTGCCGTATTCATTGCCCAAACGCTTGGTATGGATCTTGGTTTGGGTGCTCAGCTTACCATTGTTTTTACTGCTGTGCTGGCATCCATCGGTACTGCCGCTGTACCGGGGGCGGGTATCATTATGCTGGTCATCATACTCGAAGCAATTGGTGTTCCCAGTGCTGGAATTGCACTTATTTTAGGTGTCGACCGAATCCTTGATATGATGAGAACAGTAACCAATGTTACGGGCGATGCCAGTATTGCAGTAATGGTTGCGTCTACTGAGGGCCAGCTCAGCTCTTTGCGATCCAATTCCCGATAAATCAAAATCTATGATCTATCTTGGTTCGCATCCCGGATATTGGGTACATTTAAGCAAGATTTTTGACAATCCCGTTTTGGGTGTATCCATTTCAGGATCTACAATAATAAATCTTGGAGGCTGTACTTTGGGTACAAAAAACAGGCCTTTTCCGCAATAGCGGAGTCAAGGAAGTTTGCTGTATTCAGGAGGCCACCACCGTGTCGATAAGCGGTCCTGAAATTGGTCTCAAAACGGGAAAATTTCGCCCCGCCTCCGGCGGGGCTTTTCATAAGCTGAAATCCGGCAAAATGTAATCCATACGAAACACGTCCGAATTATTTCTATTTTGGGATATATTCGGAAGCGGTAATTTTATATTAAGGGAAGCATGGCAACGAAAAAAACAAAGAATAACAAAACCATTCCCAACGGCTATACATCTGCCGACACGGCAAAAAGGCTGGAATGGCTGAAAGATAAAACAGGAATGGATTTGAAGGACGATCTTCAAAACGATCCTGAGGATCTCAAAGGAATCATAGAAAACCATATTGGTTTTATGAAGGTTCCGATGGCAGTGGCAGGTCCACTGCTTATCGATGGTAATTTTGCGAATGGCGAATTCTACGTGCCGCTCTGCACGCTGGAAGGAACACTGGCGATATCCATGAACCGCGGCATGGCGGCAGCAAAGAAGGATGGCGGGTTTACCGTAAGGCACATAAAACAGGAATTATCACGCGCGCCTGTATTCATTTTTGAAGATCTGGAAAATTCTACCAAATTCATGAAGTGGGTTGATTCTCATTTCAAATCCATTAAAAAGGTCGCAGAATCAACCACCAATCATGGAAAATTGATTCGCATTGACCAGTATCCCATTCAAAATTATGTTGTGCTGGATATGGTGCTGGACACAGGAAATGCTGCCGGGCAAAATATGGTAACACTCGCTGCAAAGGTTGCCTGCGATTTTATTAAGGAAAAAACCGGACATAATTTCATTCTCGAATCCGGGTTTAACAGCGACAAAAAAGCATCGGCGCGCAATATGATCATGGGGCGCGGGCACAGCGTCATCGCCGAAACAACTATTTCAAATTCCAGGCTTCGGCGGATTCTGGGAATAAAAATTTCCGATGTGGAAAAATTCCAGCAGCTCGGCCCAACCGTAACAAGGCTCGCCGGAACGGAAGGATGTCATTTACATATTTCCAATGCATTAACGGCAATTTATCTTGCAACCGGCCAAGACACTGCGTGCGTAGCAGAAAATTCCATCGGACATTATCAGACGGAACCTGTTAACCATGGGATGAAATTCAGGCTGACGCTTCCTTCGATCACGATAGGCACGGTTGGTGGTGGGACAAGACTTCTTCCGCAAAATCGAAATTTGGATCTGCTCGGCTGCAATGAAGGAAAAAATGCTTCTAAAAAACTCGCTGAAATAATTTGCGCATCCAGCCTCGCCCTCGAAATTTCCCTGATGTCAGCAATTGCGTCAGATACCTTTACCAAGGCACACATGAAATATGGACGGTAAAGAATGGCGGATAATCCAGTCCTTGATGATCCCAAGTATTTCTACCTCGTTAAAAAACAACCCCTTTTTTACTGGATCTGGAAAACGTTTTTTTACTATTACTGTAAATTTGTATTCCTGTGGTACACGCCGGTAACCGTTCGCGGTCGGGAAAAACTCCCGGATTCTTCAGCTGTGTTCTGCAGCAACCACAACAGCCATATGGATGTCGCCCTCTTAAGCACTGCCGCAGGAAAAAGTTTTAATCATTTTGGAATGCTGGCGGCAAAGGACTACTGGTTTGACAATGCACTGAAACGAATCTCGGTTAATTTTATCATGAACCTTATTCCAATTGCCAGACGGTCTGCAAAAAATAATGATGACTTTCCTTTCGAAAACACGATTGCATTGTGCAAGGCATTCATGAAGCTCGATAATAGAAATCTGGTTATGTTTCCCGAGGGATCACGAGGCGAACCGAATGTCATCAGGACTTTTCGAAAAGGCGCTGCGCGTTTTTCCACCGAACTGGATGTTCCGATCGTGCCGGTTTTCATAGACGGTGCAGCAAGGTGCTGGCCAAAGGGACAAATATTTATGAAACCCACAAAGATCAACATTGATATATTAGATCCGTTATATCCATCTCAATTTGAACAGGAATCCGATCCAGTTTCCGCTTTAACGAAGAAATTGGAATCGAGGATTAGAAATGCAGGAATTAATGCCAATGGCTGATAAAAAATTTGTAGCGGTAAACCAAGAAACATGGGGACATAAGTGGGGCTTTAGGGATACTGCCTTTGTCCTGCATGAAGATAGAACCGTTTCGATGACGGGCGACAGATACGATTTATGCGGCAATCGTATGCCTGATCTGATACCTTACGTGGAAGAAGTGTTGGACATTGAAATCAAGCCGAATGATGTAATGCAAGAAGTGGAATCAAAGCCGGTCAAGCCACCCAATATAAATCAGGATTTTCTCAATAGGGTTAAGAGCACTTTCCCTGAAGACCGTTACTCAACCGAAGATAAGGACCGTCTCCTGCACAGCCACGGGCAAACTACATCTGAAGAAGTGTATAAAATTTTATACAATAAAATTGACCGCACCGCAGATATGGTCTTTTATGTGGAATCGCAAGAAGAAACAAAACAGCTGGTTGAAATTGCAGACGACTGCGATGTCTGCCTGATTCCCTTCGGGGGCGGCACCAGCGTCAGTAGCGCCTTGAAAATTCCCGATCAGGAGCAGCGGATGGTAGTTGCCGTTGACCTTCGCCGCATGGATAAAGTGGAATGGATCAATGAAGAGGATCGACGAGTATGCGTACAAGCGGGCATAACGGGATCGGCACTAGAAGATTTGCTCAGTGAGCGCGGTTTTTGCGTCGGCCACGAACCGGATAGTGTGGAGCTTTCCACGCTTGGCGGATGGATCGCTACAAATGCCAGCGGTATGAAAAAAAACCGCTATGGCAATATTGAAGATATTGTAGAGAATATAACCATGATTACGCCAAAAGGTATTATCGAACAGGTGGATCCTCTCTCCCGAGCTTCGATTGGATTTAAACCGCAAACTATTCTCTTTGGCTCGGAAGGAAATCTGGGTATCATCACAAAAGCAGTTTTGAAAATCCATAAGAAACCGGAAACAAAACAATACAATTCCGTTGTTTTTAAAACGTGGGATGAAGGGGTGAACTTTTTATATGAGCTGTCCAAAACCAATTACATTCCGTCCAGCGTCCGCTTGGTGGACAATGTGCAGTTCAGATTCGGTCAGGCCCTCAAACCACGTGCTCAGGGTTTTGCAAAGTTGATTGATTCTATTAAAAAATTTGTCGTTCTGAATATCAAGGGTTTTGATGCAGAAACAATGTGCGCCGTAACGTTTCTTATGGAGGGTACTGCCAAAGAAGTTGCTTATCAGCAAAAAAACATTCTTTCTCTAGCAAAAAAACAAGGCGGACTTGTTGGAGGCCCCGGAAATGGGAAACGGGGCTATATGCTCACCTTCGCGATAGCCTATATGCGTGATTTCCTGACCGATTACCATGTCATCGGAGAAACAATGGAAACAACGGTTCCATGGAGCAAAATAGAGGATGTTTGCAAAGCAGCTACAGAAACGCTCTTTGATCTGCATGCCAAACACAATATTCCGGGTAAACCATACATTTCGTATCGCATCCCGCAAATATATCATACAGGAGTATGTATATACTTTATGCTAGGAATGAGCGTGAAAGGTATTGACGCTGCAGAAGATTTATTCGGAGATATCGAGCACGCCATTCGTAAAGCCATCATGGATAAGGGCGGATCCATTTCGCATCATCATGGTGTTGGAAAACTACGCAAGGATTTTATGCCGGATACGCTAACCAAGACCAGTATGGAACTTATTCGTGATATGAAAAAATCTCATGACCCTAACAATGTGTTTGGTGTTCGCAACGGAATTTTCGCTGAATAGCTAAGGATTAATTTATTACCCTCTCCGGAAAATCGATTATCATTACTGGCGCCTCCTCTGGTATCGGCGCTTCCCTTTCTCAACAATTAGCGGCTGAAGGTGCCAAAATTACCCTCGCTGCCCGAAACCTGGATAAGCTTCGTCAAATTCAATCAGCAATCTCAGAAATCGGCGGTACGGCAAACGCAGTTCAAACGGATATCACAAAACCCCAGGACTGTATCAACATGGTTCAGCAGACCATTGATGCATATGGGTCAATTGATATACTGGTACTGAATGCTGGAATAAGCATGTGGGCAGAATTTGAAAAGATTGAAGATATTTCCTTTTTTAATACCCTCATGGCTGTCAATTATACCGGCAGTGTGAATTGCGTTCACGCCGCATTGCCGGAACTGAAAAAATCCGATGGAAAAATAACGGCAATCACCACCGCTCAGGCATTGATTGGATTCCCTCACCATTCAGGCTACGCAGCTTCCAAGCATGCGCTGCACGGGTTTCTGGAAACCCTTGATATTGAACTGGAGGATAAAGTCCGGTTTCTGAATGTTTATCTTGGTTGGATCAAGGGTACAAACCTGCGCCAGAGTGCATTTGGCGCTGACGGATCAATTATCGGTGAAAAACGGCACGAACACAACAGTAATGCAATTGATTTGGAAGATTGCACAAGAAGTATAGTTCTTGCGATTAAGTCGGATAAGAAAAGGGTTTACATTCCCAAAAAGATCAAATTAATCCCTTATCTCAATATCTTTGCCAAAAACTGGCTTTGGCGAAAAATTCTGAAAAATGTGCGGGATCATGATTCCGATTAATTCAGAGCAGCAGCCTGAATTTGTTCGATCCTGTTTCGGTTACCGCGAATGGTGAGCTTCACGCCCGTATCCAAATATTCCCTGCTAAGTACCACAACCCCCTTCTGAACATCGGAAATAATTTTCCCGTTCTTATAGGATACTTCAATTTCAATCGTTTGAAAATTTTTTTCCATTATTTCGAGGATTTTTTCTTTCAATTGATTGATTCTTAATGATTCCAATGCACTGATTGCCACGCTTTCGGGAAATGCGAGAGCAGACTCTCCTATCGCAGTAGCATCGGAAACAAGATCTGCTTTATTTAGCACCAGCAGTTGAGGAAGTTTATCGGCCTCCAACTCTTTCAGCACAGATTGAATCGTATCCAAGTGATCTTTCATGAATGGAGAGCTCATATCTACCACAATCAGCAGCAAATCAGCTTCCAGAACTTCTTTAAGGGTGCTACGGAATGAGGCCACCAAATGGTGAGGAAGCTTGCGGATAAATCCGACAGTATCGCTGAGCAAGCACGAATGTGCATCGCTCAGGTTTACCCGCCGGACAGTAGTGTCGAGCGTAGCAAAGAGCTGATCTTGAATAAAAACGTCGGAACCTGTCAGGCATTTGAATAAAGTGGATTTTCCTGCATTCGTGTATCCAACAAGAGCGGCTCGGAATTCCGATTTTCTGTTCTGGCCCTGGGTTATGCGCTCTTTTTCAATACTGTCCAAATCCTTTTTCAATTTGGATATTTTCGTCCGGATAAGGCGCCTGTCAACTTCGATCTGAGTTTCGCCCATTCCGGCTCTTGTTCCAATTCCGCCCATTTGCCGCTCAAGATGCGTCCATTGTCTTGTCAGGCGAGGTAATAGATATTGCAAATAAGCCAACTCAACCTGAGTTTTGGACTCCCTTGTCTTCGCATGCTGTCTAAAGATATCAAGGATCAGAGCGCTGCGGTCGATCACTTTTATATTATTGGCAAGACCCGAATAGTTTTTCACCTGTGCAGGTGTAAGGTCTTCATCAAAAATAATCAGTTTTACACCCATCTCTTTTGCCTGATTGATGATCTGCTCTGCCTTTCCCTTGCCCACGAAATATTTTGAATGAATCCTGTTTAAGTTTTGTACAATTCTTGCAGCAACTTCCGCACCGGCGGTTTCAGCCAGTAGGCTTAACTCATCTAAATGTTCCTCCACAATGTTTCTGCTGATCTTGCCGTGGGCAACGCCAATCAGAAAAGCTTTTTCATTTTCTACATGTGCTGGAATATCAGTCTCCCGTCTTTTTGAATGCTTCAGATCCTGTTCGTGCTATCACCATTTCCAACATCAACGCAATAAGCGTAAGCAACAAAAAATTTCTCCACAGACTTTTCCCGAAACGAATATCTTTGATCGTTGAAGCAAGATCTGTTCCCAAATCTATCCAGCGGGCTCTCTCTGCTCCGATAGAGTTTATTACAGCAGATGCAGTTGCCCGTATGAAGGGATCCTCTCCGGGCGACAAAAGAACTGAAAATGCAGTATGCAGTTCGCCATCGGCCAATACATCGTAGGATCCGGTTTCCAGTGTATTCGCTATGATCAGCGATTCCGAATTGTAATCCGGTACCACTTTAATCGATTCTCCCGAAGGGGTAACAACCTCCCACTGATTCGCAATATTTTCACGCGTTAATCTGATTACTTTAGGTTCTCCGACGTTTACCGCAGCAATATTGGATTCATCCGTTGCCAGAAAAACAATCATCCTGTGTAGCAGGGGAATGCTCAGACCGCGTACAGCAAGGTCATTCCAATCCAGATTCATTGGAGATGTGAATACAAAAACAGGATTGCCCATATGCTCGTATTCTATCAAGAACGTGTCGCCGTTGGAAAATTTCAATAATGGCTTGTGGTACGTAGACAAATCAGTCCGATAATATCCGAAAACCTGCGGTAATTCCCGCCCAAGTTCTTTGATTCCAAGGCCGTCAATAAGCCTGTTCATTTGGTCGGTTGCAAGAACAGAAAAGAACGCTTCGCCATCCAGCCTTTCGGGGCTCTTAACAGCCGGAAGTTTGAGAACAGAAAATAAGGATGCCTGGTCAGGAAGAGCATTTGCCGCTCCTGCAAACCAAATAAGCGCGCCTCCCTTCTCAAGAAACGACTGAATATCCTGTATGGCAGCAGATGCAAACCTGCCTGCATCATGGACCAGCAAAATATCCGTATTATCCAAAAATAATCTTTCAGGATTCGGATCCACATATACATCAATATCTAGATAGCCTGATCCGCCATCGATGGCTCGCAATACTGATTCAAGCAAAAACACGTTTTCCTTCGATGAGCATAACAGCGTGCAGGTAATCCGGGAAGGAATCGATAATTCGAATGTTTGAACATTATCGAGCAAAAAATCATCTCTGGGAATTTCCAGCCTTCCTTTGATCAGCCCTGATTTTCCCGGATAAACCTGAAATTGAAATTCTTTAGACCGCTTTACGGGAAACGATGCAACCACCTGCCCAAGGCGCGTATCATCCAAATACAATTCTACCGGCACATTTCTTTGCTCAACCGTCCCTGAATTGCGAATATTGGTGTTCATTTTCAGCAATTGATTCGGAAGCTTGATCTGGCTGACTACTTCAGCCTTCCCAACGCCCAAATTTTCACCATTTTCCCTCTGAGCAAGGCAGTAGAATCTCCAGTATCCGCCTCCCGGACCCAAATCAGTACTTACCTTTTCAATTTCAAATGATTGATCTGGCTGATCCTGAAAATCGCTTAAAATAAAACATTCCTTATTTACACCTTTGGATTCTGATCTCTGAATGATCGAAGCCAGCGTTTGCCATAATGCATCATTCCCATGAGATTGGCCGATATTTTGGACTGCTTTTTCTGCATTGCGTAAATCCTGAACGCGCCCTTCCAATATTTTCGAAGCAGGATTTGTTTGATGTATTTCAACAAATGAACCTGTTTCAAGAGAATTAAGTATGATAGGAACATATGATTTTGCTCTGTCAAGTAAAGTGCCGTCATCAGTATTTAGGCTCATGCTTGCCGAATTATCCACCAATACAATGACATGTGACTCCACCTCGCCGGCCATCCAAGCAGGCAGAAATCCTCGCTTAACAGGCTGGGCCAGCATCAGAATCAGAGATGCCACAGCAAGCATCCTTAATAATACCAGCAGCCATTGCTTTAACCGCATACGGCGAATGGTGTCATGCTCCAATTCTTTGATATAGCGAAGCGAGCTGAATTCGACATCCTTTGTATTTCTCATGCTCAGCAAATGGATGATCAATGGAACGGAAGCCAGCGCAAGGCCCCATAAAAGTGACGGTGCTAAAAATGTCATATTGGACAATTACTGATGAGCGTCATGATAGTTCCGCTTGCAATTGAAATGGTAACATTATCATCGAACGGTAAAGGCAGAGCCTCCACAATCATTGCTGCGGCAGCTCCGATAATTCCGATATGAAAAGGAACGAACGGAAAAATCCGTACGAATAAAACACACACCGCAAATCCGCTCATGGAACCTTCCAGAGATTTTTCACCGATCTTAATTTTTCCAAATTGTTTCCCGATCAATCCGGCAAATGTATCTCCCAGGGACATAAAGACCAGAGCAGTAACAGCAATCGGTTTTGGGAAGAGAAGAATAGTTAGGAAGGCACCGACCATGACCCAAGTGGCACCAGTCAATTTACCGGATAATTCATGGTCGCGCATCATGGAATCAAAGAATTTCGCGAAGATTGATTGGACTGCTGGAACCCTGGTCCGAGCTAGATCTAGAGAGAACCCGAGAATGGTAAATCCTCCCAAAACCGCCAGAGCATCAAATTTTTCCGGGAGCCAAGTCAGATAGGAAATAGGAATGACTAGATTAAAAAAGTGTATGAGTTTCCGGCCGATTTCCGGAATGGTAACGCGCGAATCAGTCATTCATCAATTTATTGTGGATATCCTGCAAATCCTCAACGCTAACGGTGAGGTCAACCTTAACTGCCCTGTCCGTTACCGTACCTGCGGAAATGGACTGATCGAGCACTGTAAAGGGAAGCAAATCTTCATTTTGCTGATAAGAAATCCTGCCGACAAGAAGCCGAGCTTCTTTCAAAGACTGAACAGCTTTTTCTTCGTCCAATCCAAACAATTGCGGAACAATATATCTATCAGGTGGTGAACCCTTACTGATCGTAATCTGCACACCCAGCCATTTTTTCAATTCATCACCGCCTTTGGGAAATTGCCATGCAACCGTTCCATTGGGAAAATCCGGATTATATTCAACATAGATAGTGTCTAGGTTCAAATTTGCCTGCTGAAGAGCAAGTTCGGCACTTCGCTTGGATTGTCCGATCAGGTTTGGAACTTTAACCAGTTTTTCAGGACGCGCAACTTTCAGGCGAATGGTTCGGCCCGGTTTTACTTTGGTGTCAGGTAGCGGATATTGGTCAACAATGATTCCCGGCTTGTATTGATTCGAATAAACTGTGTCCTGAATAACGGATCGGAATCCTTCCGATGAAATTGTTTTCTCGGCCTTTTCAAGTGATTTTCCCCGTACATCCATCACCACACGGTACTTGTTGTGCCGTACATATGCAGGCATGATCACGAACTCCGCAATGGACACTCCAATGACTGAAAGCACTGCCAAAGCGGATATAGTTCTAATAACGGACTGCATTACGATCTTATCATTTTTGCGGCGTACATGCCGTCAAGATTGTCCCGCTGTGGTAAGGTTTGCAGCGTTCCATGTTTATCGATCCAAGATGTGTTCATATCGTCAGTATTCATTTCCAATGTAAACGAAGGATTCAATTTAAGGAAAGCGTCAACCACGTTCCAATTCTCTTCGGGTTCCAGACTGCAGGTTGAATACACTAATCTGCCGCCAGGTTTCACAAAATCAGAAATATGTTTTAGAATACGAATTTGAAGGTCCGCCATTTCGGTTACATTTTTTTCTGTACGGCGCCATTTAATGTCAGGATGCTTTCCAATAACTCCCGTGCCTGTGCACGGAGCATCTACCAAAATTGCATCCGCTGTTTCAAATGTGTCTGCCGCTGCGTCGCGGACGGACCAGTCAATAATGCTAAATCCGTGCCGTTCAAGATCATTTTGTCCCAATGCAGCCCTTTTAGGATTGGAATCCGAAGCAAGAATTTTTCCAGTTCCTTGCATCCGCTCCGCTAAATACACTGCCTTTGTTCCAGGTGCTGCACAAACATCTAAAACCGTTTCACCCGGCTTCGGATCCAACAGTTCGACTGCCAGACCGGCAGCTCTGTCCTGAACAGAAATATGTCCAGTTAGGAATAATTCGTGCTTTTTCAAAGCGCTGAATCCGGACGTGACGATAAAAAATCGCTCACTTGAATCTATCGGATCGAATTGAATGCCATCATTACTGCATTGGGAAATGATTTCATCAGTGGATAACGATTTCGGATAAATGCGAACCGTATGGCGGTACGGTTCATTCAAGGCATTGCAGATGCTAATTGCAGTATCTTTCCCGTGGGAAGCAATCCATTTTTCCACTAGCCAATGCGGAAAGGACAGCCAATCTGCCAACTGGCGATCAGAAAGAGAATCATTCAGTGGTTTTGAAGGATCCATATTGGAAAGTGAACGAAGCACTGCATTGGTAATTCCAGTTACTTTTTCTCCGATGGACTGCCGTGCTATTTTCACCCAGCTGTCTATGGCTGCATAATCGGGTACCTTGTCATCCATTAATAACTCAAAAGCGGCGGACCTCAACAAAATTTTTAGCTTACCATCAAGTTTGGCTATGGGCCTGTCCAGCACAGAATCAATCCAATAATCCAGCCGTCCTTTCCAGCGTACAACATCCCGCGATAATGCGAGTGTCCGCTGTACTGCATTCGTATCCAGATTTCCGCTCGATGCGGCTGCGGCAGTAATGTTGTTTAGGGATTTGTTGGATTCAAAAAATTCGTTTAGAATTGATTGGGATAGAATACGCGGATCTTCCATCAGGATTCAAAAGTATCACCGGATTTCATAGCGCTTCCTCTTAAAAAATCTGCGACCGGCATCCGCTTTTTCCCTTCGATCTGTACTTCCCTTATTACCAGGATTCCACTGCTCGTACCGATTTTCAGCAAACCATTCTCCGTCTCGTGAATTTTCCCCGGTTCTGCGGATTTGGTTGATTCAAAAGAAGGATTGAAAAATTTTATTTTCCTGTTGTTCCAGTTGGAAAATGCGCCCGGTTTTGGTGA
Source organism: Fidelibacterota bacterium (assembly GCA_030746535.1). Taxonomy (GTDB): domain Bacteria; phylum Fidelibacterota; class Marinisomatia; order Marinisomatales; family TCS55; genus JAAZYX01. The sequence continues at coordinate 3,392 of JASLML010000010.1, read as the reverse complement.
CAGACCGCGAATAAGATTGGAAATGCTATCTGCAGATTGATTCCAATCAATGTGTCCCATTTCCGGAAATATCTTTGGCGCCTGAGAAACGGATGATTCATCCTGCGGAACTTGCTTTATAGGTCCATCTGAAATTGTATTGACTGTTTTAAGAAGCAATTCCGATCCCATAGCGCTCATTTTTTTAGAAAGGGATTCGTAATCGTCCTTCGGAAGAATCTCTATTTTTCCCTGAAAAAGTATATTTCCTGTATCAATCTTGGGTTGCAGGAAAAATGTGGTCAAGCCGGTTTCTGTATCACCGTTCATTAAAGACCACTGGATCGGTGCCGCACCGCGGTAAGCCGGAAGCAGCGATGCATGTAAATTGACAGAGCCAATCGTTGGAATGGACAAGAGTTTACTCGGCAAAATTTTAAATGCAACTACAAGCACAAGATCTGGGTTAATGCTGCGGATGCTGTCAATAAAGTTTGGATCAGATAATGAAGTTGGCTGTAAAAGCGGAAGTCCGATCTGATTGGCTATTTCAGCAACCGGCTGTTCTCTTTCAGAACGGCCTCTTCCAGATTTTTTCGGCGGGTCGGTGACAACAGCTTTGATACGAATACCGTTCTTAACAAGCAATTCCAGGCTAGGAACTGCGAACTGCGGATTTCCCATGAAAATTATATTCATCTCGAATCCGTGAATTTAAAAAGTAATTGAGTAAAGGTGATCTTCTCTTATTTAACTGCGAGCAAGGATTTTTCCGCCTGTTCGATTTCTTTTAACTGTTGCCGGTGCTGGATCCGGACAAGTTTGCTGACGTGGTCAATAATCAAATTTCCATTTAAGTGATCCAATTCATGCTGGATAACGCGGGCAAGGAGGCCGTCATATTCTTTTTCGTGAGATGTACCATCCATTTCCTGATATCTAAAACGGATACTTTCCGCCCGATTGAACTCTAAACGAACCTCCGGCACCGAAAGGCATCCTTCTTCCATTAGCCATTCACCGGTTCGTTCAACAATCTCACCGTTTATAAATACGTGTCGCACATCATCTTCTTCCGTATGCGAAATATCCACTACACAAATATTCATATCGAGGTCCACCTGATTTCCGGCAAGTCCGATGCCTTCCTCTTCATACATCGTGTCAAACATATCTTCCACGATTTTCGGTAGAATAGAAAAATCATCAACAGGATTACATTTTTTTCTCAGGATAGGGTTCCCAAGTTTGGTCACCTTTAATACGGCCATCAGCTCTGCTGTTCTACCGCTGACGTATCTTCCTCTGATACAGATTCTGAAAGCCCCGCTATGGATGAGCGGTTCACTGTAATTTCAGTTTTTTTATCTACCAATACCACTGCCTGTTTCCCCTGATTTTTAAATCTTGCGATCTTGCCGTGGATACCGCCGATCGTGACAACCTTGTCACCTTTATTCAGCGCTTCAAGCATTTTCTGCTTTTCCTTCTGACGTTTTGCCTGAGGGCGAATCATAAGGAAATACATAATTAAAATAATTAGGATAAATGGAAAGAATGCAGCTATTCCGCCGCCGCCACTCTGTCCGTTCTGAGCCATTCCGTATAGTATGTCCACGTGTTACTCCGTTTTTTTGGGTCGGAAAGTTAGGATGTTTGGGAAGGTTTCACTACTCTTTTGGAAGCAGAATTTCAAAGGTTGTACCTTTATCCGCACTTGATTCTGCAATACGAATTGTTCCTGAGTGCATTTCGGAAATTATTCTTTGCGTCAGAGACAAGCCCAATCCCCAGCCTCCAGATTTACTGCTGAATCCGGGGCGGAAGACATTTTTCCAGTCCCTCTTCGGTATTCCTCTTCCGGAGTCTGAAACGGTCACTGCAGCGGCATCAGCTTTGGTGTCTATTTTAATCGCAATGGTACCCGTTCCATCTTCAAGCGAATCTATTCCATTTTTTATCAGGTTTTCAAAAGCCCATGCCAACAATGTGCCGTTCCCTGATACAGAAACAGAACCAACTGAATCCAGCTTTAATTCAACCTTTTCAGAACGCACGCGGCGCTGCAGATAATCAATTACATGCCGAAGGAGTTCATCCAGATTCACTTCCTCTTTGGCGGGTGTTGATCCTATCTTGCTGAAACGATCACTTACATCTTCCAATCGTTTAATATCCCTATCCATTTCACTGATGATTTTTTCATCACCGGAATTTCTCAACCGGTCAACCCATCCCATCAGAGCTGAGACAGGAGTGCCCAATTGATGTGCGGTTTCCCGAGCCATACCGACCCAAATGCTTCTCTTTTCGCTGTTGCGAATGACGGAGAACCCAATGAATCCCAGCAGAATAAAAATTGCAACAGCACCGATTTCGAGATAAGGAAGCCAGCGGAGCTGTTTAATGAGTATCGAATCACCGTAATGCAAAAAGCCAATTGTAATTTCTTCATTGGTTCCAGGATGGATAAATATGAGCGGAATGGGTTGGTTTTGTCCGTCCATTTCCTTTTGGTGCCTCTTTACTTTGTCAACGGATAAACTTTTCGGAAGATTCTTCCAGTCGAGGGGATTACCGTTTTTATCCGAATAAATAAGCGGGAATTGCACGCGTTTAATGATCTTATCGAAAATAAAACTCAGGTTTTCGTCGCTTTCACTTTCTACAGTACTGGCGATGATTTCAGCGTAAAGCTGTACCACTTCGCGGTTGTCGTCTCTCAGCCTTTCTACAATGCTTTGAGAATAGAACAATAGTCCGGATACAAGGATTATCCCCATCACGAAAAGGCCGTATTTTATATTAACTGAATGGCGGTAGGAGTACATCAGGGTTTGTTTACCTTGTTTTGTACAAAGGAAATGATGGATTTCACTCCGTTGATTTCCCGCTCACCAATTATACGAAATGCCCATAGCAAAATCGGAAAACTTGTAAGACCGATGAAACCAAATACCATTTCAAAATCTTTCCACTGATTCCCGGCAAAATGGACACCTGAAAGGATTAAACCAGTCAGTAAGGCTACTTTTCCGATACGCGGCCAGTTCCAATTCATGGGCTCTACTTTTTTCGATAAATAATATACGGAATAGGTGAAAATAACATATGAAATGACAGTTGCAGCTACCGCGCCATTAATTCCATAATCCTTGATGAGCAAATAATTAAGGGCCAGGCAAACCGCTATTCCAATAATGGCTGCTTTTCCGAGTAAATCTGTTCGATCATTTAAGGCAACCAATGGTGTAAAAAACGGCCGAAACCCTGCAATGAGATATGCCGCCGCAACAAACGGAACAATATAAGCTGCCTCAAGGTATTCCGTGCTGGATATCCATCCGATCATCGGTTTAATGAAAAATGTGATTCCAAGAATGAAAAGACAGCCAATAATCAGATAATAGAAT